>DATFJZ010000030.1:0-2855 GCA_035268945.1 Desulfobacteraceae bacterium
GAACGGCAAGCAGGAAAGATCAACGGAATCCGGCCCTGAAACCCGGCATGCACGTCCTGGAAGTAATTTAACTTGATTTCAACGCCTTTCTCCTGTATTAAGCTCTCCCATGAAAACAGACAGCAAGCTCAACTCAAAAATTATCTTCGCCCTGACCCTTGTCCATTTCACAGGAGACTTCTACTCTTCCTTTACAGGTCCCCTCCTCCCTGTTTTTACGGACAAGCTCTCCCTTTCCATGGCCCAGGTGGGTATCCTGATGGGGGTTATCCGTCTGCTCTCCTTCATTGTCCAGCCCTGCGTGGGATACCTTGCCGACCGCTACCAGACCAGGCTGTTCGTCCTGGGGGGACTCTTTTTTGCCATCGTTTTCATTCCCCTGTCTGGCATTGCCCCCAATTTTTATACTCTCATCCTGGTCCTTGGCATCGGGGCCATTGGTTCGTCCATGTTTCACCCCTCGGTCACCGGCATGATCCCCCTCTACAGCGGCTCTAAATCGAGTTTCTGCATCTCGATTTTCAACACCGGGGGCACCCTTGCCTTTGGCCTCGGCCCGATTTTCATCACCTGGTTTGTCGCCCGCTACGGACTGGAAAGCATGCCATTTACCATGGCCATTGGAGCCGTCGCTTTTCTTGTCTGCCTCAAACTTGTCCCGGTTCCTGTGAGTGAAGGGTTTAAAAACAAGGGGTTTATCGGATCCATCAAAGAGACCCTGGGTCATGTGTGGAAACCCATTGCCATGATATGGATTGTCATGGTTTTACGGGCCGTTACCGGGCAATCGTTTATGACCTTTATGCCGGTCTATCTTGCCGATTCAGGGCAGAAACTGGTGTCTGTGGGATTCATCGTGGCGCTGTTCATCATTGCCGGCACCATAAGCGGCCTGACAGCCGGGCTTTTGGCAGACAAAATTGGGTTTAAAAAAATCTTCTTCATCACCCACTCCCTGATGACACCGGCGCTGCTCCTCTACCTCTACCTGCCGGGCAATCTTGTGTTTGCCGGCTCTTTTCTCGCCGGTTTTTTTGTGCTGGCAACCATGCCCCTGGGGGTTGTGATGGCGCAGAACCTTGCCCCCAAGGGGAGATCCATGGTGTCAAGCTTCATGATGGGCCTTGCCTACGGCCTTGGAGGCGCTGTATCACCTGTAATAGGGAAACTTGCCGATATCTACTCCATAGAAACCGTTCTCTTCTGGACAGCCTTTGTGCCCCTGATCACCCTTCCTGTCATTGCCAAATTTCCCCAGGCCCGGCAGGCCGATTAAATCATTCCGTTAAAACCGGCCGTCCCGCTACAGATCAAATGGTGTAAGGCTCTCAAAACCGGTTTCCGTAACAAGGATGGTCTGTTCAAACTGGGCTGACAGGGAAAGGTCATCGGTCACCGCCGTCCACTTGTCGTCAAGCACGTGGAGTTCTTTTCGGCCAAGGTTAATCATGGGCTCGATGGTAAACACCATGCCCGGGACCAGTTTGATGCCTTTGCCCTTTTTCCCAAAATGGAGTACCTGGGGGGGCTCATGGAAACGAATGCCAACGCCGTGGCCGACAAACTCCCGGACAACGGAGCACCCCCGGCCTTCTGCATACTGCTGGATGGTCCAGCCAAGGTCGCCAAGCTGAACGCCGGGTTTCACCATCTCAATGGCCCGTTTCAACGACTCCCTGGCAACACTGACGATTTTTTTCCCCTGGTCTGTGGGGGTTCCCACAAAAAAGGTTTTACTGGCATCGGCGTAAAACCCGTTGAGAATCGGGGTAATGTCCACATTCACAATATCGCCGTCTTTCAGGACCCGGTCTCCGGGAATGCCGTGGCAGATCACCTCGTTCACCGACACGCAGACACTCTTGGGAAAGCCCCGGTAGTTGAGGGGGGCAGAAACAGCCCCTGCCCTGACGGTCTCTTCATGGACCAGGGTATTGATCTCGTCCGTGGTGATTCCCGGCCGGATAAGGGCTTCCACCTTCTCCATGATGGAGAGGAGCAGCCGGCCTGTTTTTTTGATGCCGTCTATCTGGTGGGGCTCCTTGATGGTGATATCGTATTTTTTCTTGTACTCTTCTTTGATGGAAAGGGAGGCCTTTCCCTGGTTCATGCAACAGTTTTTATATTTCTTTCCTGACCCGCAGGGGCAGAGAGAATTTCTGCCTACCTTGTTTTTTTTGGAATTTTTCATACAGGTTGAACTCCTTAACATTCTTTTATTGGGCTTGATCATCCCCTCGGCCACATCCTCTGGTTTGTGGCCCAATGGGGTCATACCCGTTTATCAAACCCTTCCCCACAGGGAGTGGGCATAGGCTTTTTCGATGGTGATATTCAGAATATCCCCGGGAACTGTGTCCGGTGAAAGAAAATGAACAATTTTACCCGATGAGGTCCGCCCGGTCATCTGGGGCAGCCCATCCTCTTCCCGGTCATGGCCGGTACGTTTTTTAGCGCTCTCTCCCTCCACAAGCACAGGCTCGACATTCCCCACACAGGCAAGGTTTTTTTTCCGGGTGTAAAACTCCTGGAGTTCGAGAAGCTCGCTGAGCCTTGCCATCTTCTCCTGCTCGTCGACTTCATCGCTGAACGTTGACGCCGGCGCATTGGGGCGGTGGGAATAGGAAAAGGCAAAAAGGCCGTCAAATTCAACGGTTTTGACAAGGTCAAGGGTCTCCTGGAACTCCTCCCGGGTTTCCGATGGGAACCCGACAATCATGTCCGACGATAGGGCCACCCCCGGACACTGGCTCCGGAGACTGGCAATGCGCTCAAGGTAAATCTCTTTTGTGTATTTACGGTTCATTTTCTTCAATATCCGGTTGGACCCGGACTGAACAGGCAGGTGAAGATGG
>DATFJZ010000031.1:0-2097 GCA_035268945.1 Desulfobacteraceae bacterium
ATCAAGGTGGCCAGGGCAGGTCAGGCTGGTGTTACCGGGCTTCTGGTCTCTCCTGTGGACCTGGAGCGCATGGAAGGCAAGGTGGTTGCATCCCTTGATGCCGTCGGCAAGGACCCTGCCGTCAAAAAGGTCAGGGAAAGCGTTGAGCGGGGTACTGCCCTGATCAACCAGGGCCGTTATGAACAGGCCCTGGAGGTGTTCACCGCTTTGGTGAGCCAGCAGGAGAACCCGGAGTACTACTACAACATTGGTTATATCAAAACCGTCCAGGGAAAACATGCCGAAGCCATCGACGCCTTCCGGCAGGCCACCCAGCTCAACGCCCTGTTTGCCAAGGCCTACGAAGAGATGGGCAGGGTGTTCCGTGCCCTTGGCAGGCCCAAGGAGGCTGAGGAGAGCATGCAGCAGGCAGCCGAGATCTATCTGGACAAGGACAAGCTTGGCAATGCCGAGGAGATCCTCAATGAGATCCTGGACTCGGGCTCCGAATCCCTGAACGTCTTCAACACCCTGGGGGTGATCTACCGGAAAAAGGGCGAGCTGGAAACAGCCTTAAAACACTATAAAAAGGCCCTCAAGGTCCACCCCGACGAAACCTATATTTTTTATAACATCGGCCGGCTTTACCTGGACATGAAGGACACGGTCCGTGCCAGGGACTATTTCCAGCGGGCCGTGGATCAGGAACCCGATTTCGAAGCGGCCAGACAGGTGGTGGCCGCCATAGACCGGGGCGCCATATAACCACCTCTGGTTGCCGGCGCAACCAAGGGCAAGGCTCTGGGTGAACGGCCCCTGGATCAGGGCCTCTCGATGATCACAGCCGTGCCCTGACCACCGCCGATGCAGGCATTGGCACATCCCAGCCGCCCGTTCTCCTGTTCCAGTATTCTGGCAAGGGTGCCGGCAATCCTGATGCCGGTGGCGCCAAGGGCGTGGCCCAGGGCAATGCCTCCCCCCTTTATATTGACCCGGTCCGGATCGATGGTGAAGTGCTGGATGCAGTTTAACGCCACAATGGCAAAGGCTTCGTTGATTTCCCAGAAATCGATGTCCGACGCCTGAAGTCCGGCTTTTTCCAGGGCCATCTCTGTGGCCGGCACCGGGCCCTGTCCCATGATGGTGGGATCCACCCCTGCAAACCCGATGGACCGTATGGTTGCCAGGGGTGTTATCCCTTTTTTTTCTGCTGCCTCCCTGGACATGAGCAGCATGGCACCAGCCCCGGCATTGAGGGGAGAGGCGTTTCCCGGGGTGATCACCCCGTTTTTTTTAAAAACAGGTTTCAAGCCTCCCATGGTTTCCAGGGAAGCATTTTCCCTGACATTCATATCCCTTGTTATCGGCTTGTCTCCCCGGGCAGGGGTGATGGGCACTATTTCCCCGTCAAAAAAGCCCTGCTGGATCGCCTGCCAGGCAAGCTGGTGGGAGCGCACGCTCCACTGGTCCATCTCCTCTCTGGTAATGTCGGTTTGGTCAAAGAGTTTTTCCGCTGTCAATCCCATGTTCATGGTGGTTGCCAGCTCCCAGTGGCGGTATTTTTCCAGGGTTGACAGATCCGGGTGGAGTTTCAATACTCCCTGGTCAAAAAGGGAGGGACCCATGGGGACCCGGGTCATGTGCTCCATCCCCGTTGCCAGAACCGTATCGGCAAATCCCGTGGCAATTTCCATGAAGCCTGTTTGTAGGGCTGCCATGCCTGATCCGCACTGCTGGTCAATGAACTTTGCCGGAACATCCCTGGAGATGTTGGCCAGGAACAGGGGGGTGCGGCCGCCAAAGGTCCATTGTTCGGTGACTCCCATTGCTGAGCCCACAATGAAATCGTCCAGTTCCCTGGAGTCGGTTCCTGTTTTTTCAAGAAGGTTGTCAACGACCCTGGCTAGGATCTCATCGGCCCGCATGGTACCGAAAACATCCTTGTCAGGATTTTTGGGGTTGGACCTTGACTGGGCACTTCGCAAATAACCTGCTATCACAACTTCCTTCATCGTTTATCGCTCCTGGTTAAAGTGTTGTTGGGAATCCCTGGTTCCATTCTTTTCCCTGCATCAAACAGATGTTTCTGTTTATCAGCACGGGGGCTGGCGGTCAATG
>DATFJZ010000032.1:0-2061 GCA_035268945.1 Desulfobacteraceae bacterium
GGGAATGTTTGTCACGCTGACCATGGACAATGAACTCAGAGGATGCATGGGCAACCTCTCCGCCGATGAGTCCATCCGCCATGGGGTCAAGAGCAACGCTTTGAACGCGGCATTTCATGATCCCAGGTTCCCCCCGCTGTCCCGGGACGAGTTTGAAAAAACAGAGGTGGAGATCAGCCTTTTAACAGAACCAGAGCCCCTGACGTTTTCCGGTCCAGAGGAGCTGCTGTCACAGCTCAGGCCCACTATTGACGGGGTAATCCTGAGAAAAGAGGCCGCATCTTCCACCTTTCTGCCCCAGGTGTGGGAGCAGCTCCCCGGCAAGGAGGTGTTTCTTGAGCATCTCTGCAGAAAAGCGGGACTTCCCGGCAACGCCTGGCAAAAACCGGGCATCACCGTTCTTACCTACCAGGTGCAGTACTTCCCGGGGAAGCGATAGTGGCCCAGGACGAAAAAAAACTTGATGGAAAAATCAAGGGAATGGATTTTGAGCTTTTGATGAGGCTGTGGCCCTTTATACGTCCCTATGCAGGGCTGCTCTCCATTTCGCTTCTCCTGGTTTTTCTGGTGGCAGGCCTTGATGTTCTTGTTCCCTTCATGACCCAGAAGGCCATCGACCAGTACATCATGGAGCAGGCAGGTTCCCGGCCCTTTATCGTTTTCGGCGCCTTTTTTTTTGCGGTGATCTTCCTCTCCTTTGTCATGGATTTTTTCCAGGCCCTGTTAATGGAGTACTCCGGCCAGAAAATCGTTCTGGGCCTTCGAACAGGACTCTTTTCCCACATGATCGATCTGCCTGTCTCTTATTTCGACGGTCACAGCAGCGGCAGGCTGGTAAGCAGGGTGACAAGCGACATTGAAAACATGAACGAGATGTTCACCGGCATGCTGCTCTTTCTATTCAAGGATCTGGTTCTCATGATCGGCATCATGGCAGCCATGCTCTGGATGGATGCGGCACTTGCCCTGGCCGTTTTTGCGGTGGTTCCCCTTGTTGCCGCAGGCATTGCGGTTTTTTCAACCCTTTCCAGAACAGCGTTTCGAACCATCCGAAAAAAAGTGGCAGAGATCAACCACTCCTTTTCCGAATCCATTTCAGGGATCAAAGTCATTCAGACCACAGACAGCGCAGATGCTTTTTTAAGCAAATTTAAAAAAATCAACGGGGAACACTACCAGGCCGGCATGCGGCAGATAAAGATCTTTGCCCTTTTTATGCCGATGATCGGTTTTTTAAGCACCGTGTGCGTGGCCATCATCATCTATTACGGCAGTGTCAGGATCATGGGAAACGAGATCAGCCTGGGTATTGCCGTGGCATTTATCTCGTATACCAAGATGTTTTTCCGACCGGTGAGGGATCTCTCTGAAAAGTTCAACATGCTCCAGAGCTCCCTTGCATCGGCAGAGCGGATTGTCAAGGTGCTGAACCTTGCCCCGGTGGAAGACCGGGCAGACACCGGCGGCGACCCCCTGGACGTCATTGAAACCCTTACGTTCAAAGACATCTGCTTTTCCTACCATGACGATGAGCCTGTGTTAAAGGAAATCTCCTTTTCCATGGACAAGGGGGAAAGCATCGGCATTGTGGGGCATACCGGCTCGGGCAAAAGCTCGGTGATTAATCTGGTCTCCGGGTTTTACCGGCCGGTTTCCGGCACCATTCTGATCAACGGCATGGATTATAAACGGTTTTCACTGGAAAAGATCAGAAAGAGGATCGCCCTTGTCATGCAGGATCCCATGCTGTTCACCGGCAGTGTCAGGGAAAACATCACCCTGCCGGACAGGGATGTCGGGGACGACCTTCTGGAACAGGCCCTGGCCCAGGCGAATTGTACGTTTCTGCAGGAACGCTACTCGGGGCTTGACACCATGATACACGAAGGGGGCAGGCCCCTGTCAAGCGGAGAGAAACAACTTGTCTGCATTGCAAGGGCCTTTGCCTTTGACCCGGACCTGATCATCTTTGACGAGGCCACCTCATACATGGACTCCCAGTCGGAAAAACAGGTGCACGATGCCATGAAAAAACTGATGAAAAACCGACTCTCCATTGTC
>DATFJZ010000033.1:0-7009 GCA_035268945.1 Desulfobacteraceae bacterium
TGGGTATTCATGGTAATTTTTCCTGCTCCTGTTATTGTATTCATCGACAATGCTCCTTTTTCAACGATCTGTTTTCACCGGATCAAAAGCCTATTTACCGATCTCAAGGGCCTTGAGTATCATGCTCTTGGTGTTGGACATTGCCGTGACACTGGCCTCGTAAGCCCGCTTGGCAACGACCATGTCGGCAACCTCGGTAAGATGATCCACATTGGGCATGGCCACATACCCTGTCACAGGATCGGCATCGGGATGGGCCGGGTTGTGGACCAGCCTGAAATCCTCCTGGGACTCGACAATTTCGGCAACTTCAACCCCGGTCCCCTGGTGACCCTTTTCGTTTGAATCAAAGGTGATGGGGTTTATCTCAATAGAGGGTCCCTGGTTCTCCTGCTGTTTTTTCTGGAGAACGGTTTGAAACTGATCCAGAGCCTGCCCCTGTAAAACGGCCATTTTCCTTCGGTATGGCCCCCCCTGGATGGTCCTTGTCGTATCAACATTGGCAAGATTTTCAGCGATCAGATTCATCTTGGTTCTATGGGCGGCAAGGGCGGTTTTGCTCACCTTCATTGCATTGAGCAGATCCATAATCTATTTTCCTCCTTCTCGGATGGCATGGCGCAGAATCGTCATCTTTCTCAACAGCATCTCTGTTGTTGTTCTGTATTTAATGTTGTTCTCCACAAGATTTGTCATCTCGGTATCGATATTCACCGAATCCAGGTGCTGGAGATCGACATCTTCGCTGTTACGGCCCGCCATGGAATGGAAAGAAGCGCCAACACCTGAAAAATGCCTGTTATGGGTTCTTTCTATCCCCTTTTCCCCGGCGTTGTCATGGTCCATCACATTTTCAAGGGTTTTTTGGAAATCAAGATCACTGGGTTTATACCCGATGGTATCCACATTTGCGATATTGCCGGTGATGAGATTGTGGCGGCGGGCAGAGACGTCCAGGGCACTGGAGAGCATCTCGTATGTCCGGTTGTATAGTCTTGAAGCATCTGTCACCGTATCCTCCTTTCCTTCTTTTGTTTTCTGCAGCTGTCCGGCAAATGATCCAACTCTTTCCCCGACCATTCTGGCTCAAGGTTTCCTGGTCTGCTGTCCTTATCTAACATAAAAGCAAATTGCATGCCTACAACAGATCAAGTTTGTTTTACAACTCGAGCCCTTACCAAAAAGGGCGGTGCCGATGATCCCGTGTCATCCAACCCGCCCCTGTCTCTGCAACCCATTACACCCGATGCGAGGTATCAGCCTGTTTCCAGCTTCTTGTACTCGTTGAGTTTGTTCCTAAGGGTCCTGACACTGATGCCGAGGATCTTTGCCGCATGGGTCCGGTTCCCCTCCGTGCTGTCCAGGGTATGAAAAATCATCTTCTCCTCCATCTCTCTCAATGACCCCGGCACCATGCCGGAAACTTCCTCCCGGGGATTGTCCAGGCTTTCATCCCTGGCACTGCTGCCATCCATGAAAAGGTCCTTTTTCTCTATCCACTCCCCGTCAGCCAGGAGAACCGCCCGGTGGAGAATATTTTCAAGCTCCCTGACATTGCCTTCAAATTGTCTGGAACCGAGGAATTCCAGGGCCTCGTCTGTCATACCTTTGACGCTGCGTGCGTCAATGCGATTGTACTTTTTGATGAAAAAATGACTCAGCAGGGGCAGATCACCGGGGCGGTCCCTCAGGGGAGGAATGACAAGGGGAATGGTGTTCAACCTGTAGTAGAGATCCTGCCTGAACTCTCCGTTGTCCATGGAGGTTTTCACGTCCCGGTTGGTGGTGGCAATGATCCGGGCATTGACCTCCACTGGCCGGGTGCCGCCAACCCGGTCAACCACTCCCTCCTGGAGCACCCGCAACAGTTTTGCCTGGAGATGGAGCTGCATCTCTGTGATTTCGTCCAGGAAAAGGGTGCCGTCATGGGCCAGCTCGAATTTTCCGGCCTTTCTCGACACTGCTCCGGTAAACGCCCCCTTTTCGTGGCCAAACAACTCACTTTCCAGCAGCGCTTCCGGCAGGGCCGCGCAATTCACCGCAACAAAGGGCATTGCTTTTCGATGGCTCTTTTCATGGAGCCGTCTGGCAAAGAGCTCCTTGCCCGTTCCGCTCTCCCCCTGGATCAGCACCGAGGCGCTGGAATCCGCCACCCGGGCAGCCACATCAAGCAATTTCTGCATCCCACGGTCCTTTGTAATGATCTCAACGGGCTTTTTTCCGGCATGGGACCGGCCTTTTCGCCCATGGTCAGCCTTTTTTGAGGCAAACACTTTTTTAACGCACAACGCCAGCTGTTCCTGCTTCAAAGGTTTGACAATGAAATCCAGGGCACCATGCCTGATCAGTTCCACTGCCTCTTCCACCAGGGGTTTTTCTGAAACAAAGAGAAGCTCTGTTTCCCTTCTGCCCTGTTTAATTTTTTCCAGGAGATCTATCCCGGAAAAACCAGGGACACCAATATCGGCAATCACCATGCCATACTCTGCTCCCAAGCATGCAGCTTCTGCCTGGGAGCCGTCCATCACCGAGTAGACATGGCACCCGAGATTTTCAAGAGACTCGGCAAGCTGCATCCGCTCCCTGGGGTTGTCCTGGACAATCAGAACCTTGTCTGCCGACATACGCTCCTACCTTTGTCCTTCATGAGTTTTTCACCTTTTCGGCCAGATCAAGGGTGGCCAGACGTTCCTTTGCAAGCCGTGCCCATACAGAGTCATCGGAAGCGGCAACATTTTCAAAGGCCTTTTTTGCCTTTTGCAGAACATTGGCCTTCTGATATGCATCGCCCAAGGCAAATTCAATGTCGCCCCTGTTCCCATTACCGGAAAATTTCAATGCCATGGTAAACGCCTCGGCCCCTTTCACGTAAATATCCTGCTCAATGTAGGATCGGCCAAGATCCCTGTAGATGGAGGAAAGCAGGGGATAGTGGGTCCCGGAAGCGGCTGCGATCTTTTTTGCAGCCAGATCAAGGGTCTTGGATGCCCTGGCCCATTGCCCCTCCTGTTCGTAGACCCCTGCCTTTTCTGCCAGTATCTTCCCCTTTTCCAGATCGTCCGTTTCGGCCTGATAGGCCAGGTTGAACTGATCAGCAGCCTTTCCGTAGGCGCCCATTTCCCTAAAAACACCGCCCATGCGCACACGGGCCTCTGGCACCCTTGGACCATCGGGGAACCGACGGGCATAGCCCTGTAAAATCTTCAAGGCATCGTCATCCCGTCCGGATTCGTCCATGGCAACCCCCAGGCCAAAGAGCAGTCCCGCCGGCCGCTGGTTTCGCTTGTACTGTTTGTAGGCTTTTATCAACTGGTTAAAAGCCTGGTCATGGAGGCCTGCAGACAGATAGGCAAGGCCCACCTGCAAGAAAATCCTTCGGCTCTCTATCCTGTCGATCATCACCTGTTCCGCCTCGTATCGCTGCAGGATATCCGGGTAGTTGTCCGATTTCAGCTGCCCGTCAAAAAGGGATTCATAGGCCTTCTTCATCAGCTGCACCGCCTCGTACCGCAAGCCCCTTGGATGGGTGGCCAGGAGATTTTCGATCTCGTTGATGCATTTTTCATACTCCCCGGATTTGTCATAAATCTCGGCAAGCCGCATCATGGCCACGCTGGCAAGCCGGTGATCGGGAAAATCCTGCTTGATCATGTTGTAGATTTTCTGCTGCTCTTCCCGGTTGTCCAGATACCTGGCAAGGCCCATGGAACTCGCAAGAAACCCTTCTGAACCGGGAAACTCATCCCTGACAAACCGATAGATTCGCATGGCCTTGTCAAGGCGCTCTTCCACGGCATAGGTGTCACCTATGCGGCTGAGGACCATGTCTTTTGCGTCAACCCCTGGAAAGAGGTTGCACACCCGCATGAGGTTTTTACGGGCAGGAACACTCCTTCCAAGCTTGAAGTTGGCGTTGCCGATGGCTAAAAGGAGCTCAGGCGAGTCGTAGACCTTTTCCGGGTTCTCCTGGACAAGACGGGAAAGAATGTTCAGAGAATCGATGTATCGGCGTTTTTTGTACAACGCCTTGCCAAGCCCCAGGCCGGCATCAACGGTGTAACGGTTCTCCGGAAAATCTCTGTACACCTTTTCAAAGTACTCCAGGGACTTGTCCGTGTAGCCCTTATCCTGATAAATCCGGCCAAGATGATAAAACACCTCGGGACGGCCGGGGTAGCCGGGAAACCGGTCCCTGACAATGGTGAAATATCCCTGGGCCAGGGCGGGATTTTTCAGCGCCCAATGGATCTTGCCAAGGGAAGCAAAGGCAAAGGGGAGAAGGTCGGAGCGGGGAAAGTCCACGAGGAGTTCGTTAAAAAACGAGGCCGCCTTCACCAGGTTTGCCCGTCCGTCCAGGGCCAGCATCAAAAACGCATGGGCCCTCATGAAAGAGGCCTGTTCAAGGCATGCAGGAGAGGGGCTGGCAATATAACCGGTTAAACCGTCAAAGGCCTCTTTCCAAAGCCCCTTTTCCATGAACGCGACAGCGGCTCCCATCTCTGTTGACGGACAGTCAGCCACCGCCACCGTGGGCAGCAGATCGGAAATGTCCCCGGCATGGATGCTCGTTTCCCTTTTTACCGGTGCTGGTTCCGGCGTTTCTTCTCTTTCTCTGTTTTTATCACCCCTTGCCCGCTCTTTGACCGGTGCCGGCCCGGCTTTTTCAGGGACAGGCGACTCTGTTTTCCGCTCCTGTAAAGAGGATGCCCTGCCCGTGTCAGAGGTTTGACGGCTCCGGTCCGGTCTGCTCTTTTCCCTGTCTGCCCGGTCCGGAACAGCCGGCGGAACTGCCTCTTCCGGCTGTTTTTCCTGAAAATCGACAACAAGGTTTCGACCGGAACTGCCCCAGCTGGGAATAATTTTCTGGAAATCCCGGTTGCCGGTGACAACAATGGCGGCAACCTTTCCCTGGAGATTTTCCACGGCAACGCCCTTTACCAGCCCTCCGGGGGATCCTTTCACCACCAGCCCCCCTTTGGCACGAATATTTTTCAGGGCAATGAGGACCTCCCGCCTGTCCACCCGGATAACCTTGGAAGGGACCTTTTCTGTCACATCAATGCTCACCGAGGCTGGATTGTCTGCGATGGTTACCGTTTCCAGCAGGGCCTCGGCATTGCCGATCTGCAGAGGGGCAAAAACGAAAAACACAAGAAGCGCCGCAAAAAAACCCCGGCGCGGAACCCGGGAAATCAGCCGCGTACCAATTGTTGACCGGATAATCACCTTCATTGCAATGTACCGTTTGGTTAGAAAATTCAACTGCCCTGTTCACCCGCTGCCCCCGTTGTTCCTCCATGATGGCATGGATTGGCAGAAAGGCAGGACATACAAAAACATGCAATCAACGTGCCATATCACACCTGCCCGGTCCGGCCGGGGGCATCAAAGCCCCTCTGCTCTGGCAGCCTTCTAAAAAACAGGTCCCTGGTATTCCGGCTCGATTCCCATTTTTTTGATTTTTTCCACCAGTGTGGTTCTGTTCATTTTAAGCATCTCAGCAGCCCTTGCCTTTACCCAGCCTGTCTGGTCAAGGGCAGACGAGATCATGGCCGTTTGAAACTGCTCCACAGCGTCATGAAACCCCACACCTTCTTCGAGGAGGGCTGACACACCGGGCAGGGTCCCTGCCGTGGGCTTCTGCCTTATGTGGTCGGGAAGGTCCCCGGGCTGGACAATCCGATTTTCCACCAGGACAGCGAGGCGCTCCATGAGATTTTCAAGTTCCCGGACATTTCCCGGCCATGGATACCCGGCGAGGAGATCAAGGGCGGCACTGGAAAACTCCTTTATGGCGTAGCCGTCAACCCTTGCTTCCAGTTGCTGCTGAAAATGATCCAGGAGCAGGGGAATATCCGAAATACGGTCACGCAGGGGAGGAATATGAATGGGAACCACGTTGAGCCGGTAAAACAGATCCTCACGGAACGTCTTTTTTTCAATGGATGCGCTGAGATCCTTGTTGGTGGCGGAAATGATTCGGATGTCCACCTCTATGCTTTCCGAACCACCCACCCGCTCGATGCGACGCTCCTGGAGTGCCCGCAGCAGCTTTACCTGGAGATCCGGGCTCATGTCCCCGATCTCGTCAAGGAAAACAGTTCCCCTGTCTGCCAGTTCAAACCGCCCGGTGCGGGCACGGTGGGCTCCGGTGAACGCCCCTCGTTCATGGCCGAACAACTCGCTTTCAAGGAGCTCATGGGGGATGGCCCCGCAGTTGATCACCACCATGGGGCCGCTGCTCCTGGGACCACTTCGGCATATGGCCCGGGCCACAAGCTCCTTGCCGGTTCCACTCTCGCCGGTGATCAGCACAGAAGAATCAGAGGCTGACACTTTTCCGATCCTGTCAAACACCTGTTGTATTCCGCGGCTTTGCCCCACCATCCTGTCGCGGACAACGTCCGGATTTTTCAACTCTGATGTCCTGTACACGGCACCCTGTATCCCCGACCCAAGCGTCTCATTTTAATATTTTCTCCAGCTTCTCTGAAATGGCCTCGGCAGTGAACGGCTTGACAACGTAATTTGACACCCCGGCCTGCACCGCCTCAATCACATTCTGCTTCTGGGCCTCGGCAGTGACCATAAGAAAGGGAACCTTTGCATACCGTTCATGGGCCCTTACCGCCTTTAACAGCTCCAGCCCCGTCATTTTCGGCATATTCCAGTCTGAAATCACAAGATCAACAGACTGCTTTTCCAGCACCTCCAGGGCAGTGGTACCATCGTCGGCTTCCAGAAGATTCTTAAATCCAATCTGTTTTAAAATGTTTTTCAGAATACGGCGCATGGTTGCAAAATCGTCCACAATCAAAACCTTGATGGATGTATCCATTACCTAAAACCTCCTCGTTCCTGATAAAAGAATCCCGGCAGCGTAAAAGCACCAGTCCCGCCACCTAACAGGCAGCATCCTGCCAGGACGGACGTAAAACCGGTGATCATCTTTCAAAACAGACCTCTATGGTAAAACCACCATGTTCTGTATAAAAGGGAATGGCGATTT
>DATFJZ010000034.1:0-2269 GCA_035268945.1 Desulfobacteraceae bacterium
ACCTCCTATGTGTTTACCAGGGGGAGGATCGATGAAGACCGTCTTGACCGCCTTGTGAAGGAGGTGGGGCCGGAGCATCTGGTGCTCGATCTGAGCTGCCGGCTCAGGGATGGCCGGTTCTGGATCGTTACGGACAGGTGGCAGAATTTTACCGATGTTGCCGTCTGCCGGGAGACCCTGGTTCACCTCGCCTCTTTTTGTGACGAATTTCTTGTCCACGGGGTGGATGTCGAGGGGAAAATGCAGGGCATTGAGACCGACCTGGTTGACATCCTCGGCAGACACTCTCCCATTCCGGTGACCTATGCCGGGGGGGTCAACGCTTTTTCCGATCTGGACAGGGTGAAAACCATTGGTCGGGGAAGGGTGGATTTGACCATCGGCAGCGGGCTTGATATCTTCGGGGGCACCATTCCTTATCGGGATGTGGTAAAATGGCATTGTGAACAATAAACTCAAGGAACGTTTTTATGATGACAGGAGACGTTGGTTCCAGCAGTAAAAAGCCCAGGCGTTTTTTGAAAAAACACATTCAGCTCCACGGCCTTGGCAGTGTGATCTTCTACCAGGTTCTCATCGCTGTCGGGTCTTGTGTGTCGGCCTTTGGGTACAGCATGTTCATGGTACCGTTTAACCTGGCTGCCGGGGGTATTGGCGGCTTGAGTGTCATTGTCAACCACTTTACCGGGCTGCCTGCCGGCATGGTCTATCTGTTCATGAACCTGCCCCTGCTGGTCATGGGTTTTTTTCAGCTGGGCCGGTGGCGGTTTCTCTTTTCCTGTGTCCTCTCCATTGTTATTTTCTCCCTGGCTGCTGATTTTTTTGCTCTGTATCTGCCGGGCATCATGGAGACGTATCCCATTACCAAGGATCTGCTGTTGAACTCCATTTACGGCGGTCTGTTCTTCGGCCTCGGGGTGGGCATTGTGTTTCGGTACGGCGGCTCCTTTGGGGGGACCACCATCCCTGCCCTCATCCTTCATCAAAAAACCGGGTATCCGTTGAGCCAGACCTTCTTTTACCTGGACGGGGGGATCATCCTGCTGGCCGGAGTTGTTTTTGGCTGGGAGCTGGCCCTGCTGGGCATGCTGGCCCTGTTTTTTGCAGGTACGGCCACGGATTTTGTTCTGGAAGGGGTAAGCCAGGTGCGCACCGTTACCATCATCACCTATTCCCCTGACCGGTTAAAACAGGTGATCATGAAAACCCTTGGCCGGGGGCTCTCCCAGTGGGAGGTTACAGGGGGGTACTCCAACAATCAGTTTACCATGCTTTTCTGTACCATCAGCCGTTCCCAGGTCCAGGATCTCAAGGCCATTGTTGCCGAATACGAGCCCAAGGCCTTTCTGGTCATCGGCGTGGCCCAGCAGGCTGTGGGCAGTTTCAATTTCATGCGTCATAAAAAAAGCCGCAAGAAAATAGACGTGTCAACGGATGGGTAGGGAACTGGCCCTTACCCCATGCCCCGGTAGAACGTGATCTCTACATCTTCCAGGGTTGTCAGGCCCTCCTTGACCACCTGGTCAATAAAGGAAAGAAAGGCCGCGATCTTTTCCGGGGTGTCAATGATCTCGATGACAACGGGCAGATCCTCCGACAGCCTTAAAATTTTTGTTGTGTGAATCCTCGAGTGGGCCCCGTAACCGAGTATGCCCCGGAGAACCGTTGCTCCGGCCAGGCCTTCTTGCCGGGCTTTCTGGACAATCCATTGGTAAAGGGGGACGCCTTCATGCCTGTCGCTTTCACCGATAAAAATTTTCAGCAAACGCCCTTTTTCGGGAAGTGCCATGGTGCCTCCTACTATTCCGGTAAGGATCACAGATGAAATAAGGTGAACAGAAATTACGTTCAGCTTATAAACGTTGCCATCCTGACACTCGATGATCCAGTTTTTAGTTTGGTATAGAAACCCTGGCCCTCAGGGCCAGGTCAGAGTACAATGGCTTTGCCAATTGTACGGCTCAATGTTACTCAATGATCAAGTTGTCCCCACAACCAAAGATCAAGGAGCAACAAATGAGCCGATTTCGAAAATTATCACAATCAATATGGCATTGCCAGTATCATATTGTGTGGGTGCCAAAATACAGGTATAAAATTTTGCAAGGTGCGGTAGCAGTGGAAGTGGAAAATTGTATACGAGCCTTTTCGGAGCAGAAAGAATGTGAAGTGGTTGAATTGAACATTCAAATCGACCATGTCCATCTTCTTGCGATGGTGCCACCCAAAGTGTCGATATCCGACTATGTAGGCATACTGAAAGGGCGGT
>DATFJZ010000035.1:0-4403 GCA_035268945.1 Desulfobacteraceae bacterium
ATCCATGCACAGCTACCGCTCAAAACCGCTACGGGCAAAACCCGGATCGGCTGCCTCTAATTCGACTTGGCTCCGCGTCTACGACCCTATCTTTGTTGTGAGCATGCTGCTCATGGCCGTTTATATGAAACAACCGATTCAGAGCCCCCAGTGGATTTGCCCCGGCTGGAACTTGAGAACCAAAGGAGATAAGGATTTTTTCCCTGCCAGGCGTTAAGAAAATCAGGCTGTTTGAGGACACACTTGCCCGCAGTTCCTGATTTTTAGGCTGGCAGGGAAAAAATTCCTCCGACGTTCTCGTGGAGGCCGGGGCAATCCGCTGGGGGCGGTGCAATACTGTTTTTATATTTGTTGTGAGCATTCTGCTCATGGCCGTTATACAAAAAGATAAGTCCGAAAGTGGAGTTATAAAAAGAATAAGTAAAGTGTCCCTGTATTTGAAAGTGTCCCTGTATTTGTCGGCTTGACTCACTTTGAATACTCCTGTAAAAGAGGTTACCTTGACGGTTTAACCGTTCGGGCCATGGAAGCAGTAACGCATACCAAAGCCACTGGTCTTTTTGCTTGCTTTCTGGGTTTCGACAAAGGGCACATGGTATCAAATCACCATAAGACGGGTCTTTCCCCAATTTTTACAGGTTAAAAGCAGTATCGATATGAGAACAGCAGCAGAGGCGGCGGTCAGATCCAAAGCCACCAGAATGGATGTTATCCCGGAACTGAAACAGATCATCGTCCTGGCCCTCCCCATTCTTGTTTCCCAGCTGGCCGTGATTGCAACGGGTTTCATCGACACCACCATGGCTGGCCACTTCAGCAACACTGCCCTGGCCGGTGCTGCCGTGGGGTCAAGCATCTGTTTTCCCTTTATTATTGCATTGAACGGGGTGCTCATGGCGGTGACCCCGATAACGGCCCAGCTTGCCGGGGCAGAAAAATACCGGGAGACCGGACCCAGGGCAAGGGATGCTCTCTGGATCGGGATTTTTCTGTCCGGGCTGATGATCCTCGGCACCCGATGCGTTGCCCCCCTCCTCGAAGCCATGGCGCTTTCCCGGGAAGTCATTGCCGTGGTCAACGGGTACCTTCGGGGCATATCCTTCGGGTTTCCTGCCATTGCCGGCTATTTTGTCCTGAAATCATTTGCCGAAGGCTTTGGCAAAACAAGGCCCCAGATGATCATCTCCGTGATAACGGTGGTGTTCAACTATGCTGCCAATGATCTGCTCATCCACGGCAAATACGGTTTCCCCCGCCTGGGAGGGGCCGGCTGCGGGTGGGCCAGCGGCCTTACCTTCTGGGTGTTTCTCGTCTGCATGGTGATCTACCTCTGGTCCAGCGAGATCAGAATCACATCGGGCATCTTTTCGACGTTCTCCCTTCCCTCTGCCCGGGGGCTTCGGGAAGTGGTGCTCCTGGGGGCACCCATCGGGGGAACCCTTTTCATGGAGTGCAGTATCTTTGCCTGCATCACCCTGTTTATCAGTGTTCTCGGCCCGGTCATCGTGGGCGGCCACCAGATAGCGCTGAACTATTCGGGCATTGTGTTCTCTCTTCCCCTGAGCATCGGCATGGCCCTTACCATCAGGGCCGGTCACGCCCTGGGAAGAAAAGAGCCTGAAGCGGCGAGGTTCTCCTGCTTTACCGGCTGCTTTTTTGCCATGGCGGTCTCCATTGTCACCCTGAACATCACCCTTTTCTGTTCAGACTGGATTGTCTCCCTCTACACAAACGATCCCGAGGTTGCCGGTGTTGCCGTCTCTTTGATGTTCTTCGGGGCCCTTTACCAGTTTTCCGATTCGATCATGACAACCTCCCAGGGCGCCCTGAGGGGATACAAGGATGCCAACATGACCCTGGCGCTGACCTTTGTGGCCTATTGGGTGATCACCATGCCCCTTGGTTACACCCTTGCCATGACCGATCTCATTGTTCCCCGCATCGGGGCAAAGGGGTTCTGGATAAGCCTCATCGCCGGTCTGACCCTGTCGGGGATTTTTCTGGTCACCCGGCTGAACCATATCAGCAGACAAGGGGTCAACCCGTCGGCCCCCGTTTCCGGAATCGTTGCCGGGCAGGGGGCCGGACAGCTTTCCGGGCCGGCTTGATCCTTAGAGCTGGAGGGCGTGGGTGTTTCGGTAAAACCCGTTGTTCTCCATCAAACTGTCATGGCTTCCCTGATCTTCAACGGTGCCGTCTTTTAATACGTAGATGGTGTCACAGGCGGTAAGGGCTGAAATCCTGTGGGAGACAATGACCATGGTTCTCTTGTTTTTCAATCCCGCAAGACCCTTGATGATCTCCGATGCCGTGTCCGTATCCACCTGGCTTACCGGATCATCCAGGATGATGATCTCCTTCTCCTGGACCAGGGTTCTGGCAAGGGCGATTCTCTGCTTCTGGCCGCCGGAAAGGGTGATGCCCCTTTCCCCCACCAGGGTTTCAAGCCCGGCCGGCATCTGGTCAAGGGTGGTTTCAAGCTGGGCCGGTTTGATAACATCCATGAGCTGTTCTTCGGAAACATCGTTTCCCATGACAATGTTCTCCCTGATGGTCCCGGAAAAGAGAAACGCCTCCTGGGGCATGAAGGCAACTTTTTTCCTCACCGATTCCAGCCGGCTGGCTTTCATGTCCTGTCCGTTGAAGAGGATTTTCCCGGAACAGGGGTCGTAAATCCTCGGGAACAGCTGGACCAGGCTTGTTTTTCCGCTTCCCGGAGGGCCGGTGATGCCGATGAACCTGCCCGCCGGCACAGAGAGAAAGATCTCATCAAGGGCATTGCCGTTGACCCCGTTGTCAAGGGGGGCGTAGGAAAACGACACCCCTTGGAACTCAATGGATTTGACAGGGGCGGTAAGGAACTCGGCTTTTGCAGGGCTTTTTACCCCGGGGACGGTCGTGACAACGGCCTCGATGCGTTTAAGGGAGGCCAGCCCCCTCTGGACAAGGTTGATCATCCACCCGATGGCAATCATGGGCCAGGCCAGAAGCCACATGTATTGTAGAAAGGCCACAAGCTCCCCCGGCGACAGGCGGTCCTCCATGACGAGGAAACCGCCGTAGAAGATGATGATAAACATGGAGAGATTGAGAAAGAAAACCATCAGGGGTTTTATCAGGGCCGTTACCATGGCCCGTTTGAAATTCTTCTCAAAGTAGTTCCGGGAAGCGGCGGCGGCTTTGTTGCCCACAATGGTTTCATAATTGTAAACCTTTAAAATCCGTATGCCGTAAAAGCTCTCCCGGATGAGCTCTGTCAATGCCGAATAGGACTCCTGGGCAATGGAGTGCAGGTTGTGCATGCGCTTTCCGAGGCTTTTGGCCGTGAGGATCAGCAGAGGCATGGGGCTCAAGGCCAGCAGGGCGAGTTTTGTATTCATATAGAGCATAAAGGCGATGATGGCCCCGCCGAGGAAAAACGCATCGGTAAGGGCAATCATGCCGATGCCGAAGGCAAGGCGGATGTGGTTGATGTCGCTGGTGGCGTGGGCCATGAGATCCCCTGTCTTGATCCTGTCGTAGTACCGGGCATCCAGTTTGAGAACATGGTCGAAGAGATCCTCCCTCAGTCCCCTTTCCATGCGCCTTGCCGTTCCCATGAGAAGGATCCGCCACCAATACCGGAGCACGGCGATTCCCCCGCCTGCCAGCACAATGGCAGCGGTGTATTTGAAAATCAGGTGGATGTCGGGTTGATCAAGGGAGAGGGCGTTGATGGCTGATTTTACCATCCAGGGAATGACAATCTGAAAAAAGTCAACAACAATGAGAAACAGTATCCCCACGGCTATGTTTTTCTTGTTTTGCCTGAAATAGGGGGTGATCACCTCTGATATCATAGAATCCTCTTGAGAAATGGTCAACGGCATCTTTCAAGGTCCCTTACAAAGCTGGTACACCGTATCATGTCCCCGACCGGCAGGAAAGACTTTTATCCAGATGGTGATAAAGGTCCAGCCGGCAGCAGGCCTGCACCATTGTGTGTGGAGAGATCCAAAATCGGAATTGCTGCAGGTTCTGCTTTTTTTGTTGATTCCCCTACGGCTGTGTAGTACAATACCCAATTCTATTACACACTGAACAAGCCCTGTAAAGCCTGTCAGGGCGGTCTTGAACCCTGTCAGTGCCGTCTCGATCATAACCCCGGTAATGGAACAGAGGGGGCTTGGTCATACCATCGGCCATCCTGGGGTGGGGTCAGGCTTTCGTTATTAACATTATCGTGTACTTTATGATTTTACTGTGCTGTTCTGTGCGATAACGTCAATAACAAAAGCCTGACCCCGTTGGCCCGCCAAATGACAAGTGGCCGATGTTATGACCAAGCCCTCTTTGACAGCACCAATCATCCTCAATAAGAAAGTCATCAGCAATCAGTACTCAGTATTTAGTTATCAGCTTCC
>DATFJZ010000036.1:0-5408 GCA_035268945.1 Desulfobacteraceae bacterium
GTGTGCATCACGGAGCGGGGAGCCCCTGGAACCGTCTACATGGGTCACATCCTGCCCGGAGAAGACGGCCCGGCCTTCCAGGAGCTGGCCCCGGCAGATGCCGGCGACCTTTCCATGGACTGCACCGGCAGAATCAACGCCCTTGAGGCGGAACTGACCCGGAAAGACGCCCTGTACAGGGCAGGCAAGGGAGGGGAAAAGGCCCTGCTGATCAATGTCACCACCGGTGATCCCAAGGAGGCGGCGGCATCCCTGGATGAACTGCAGGAGCTGTGCCGGTCCAGCAGCATCGCCGTGATTGACACGGTGATCCAGAAACGGAAAAAAATCGATGCCAAATTTGTCCTGGGCAAGGGCAAGCTCACCGACCTGACCATCCAGGCCATTCAAAAACACGCCACCATGATGATCTTTGACAGGGAGCTCTCCCCCTCCCAGATCCGGTCCATAACGGATTTTGTCGAAATGAAGGTCATCGACCGCACCCAGCTGATCCTGGACATCTTTGCCAGGCACGCCAAGAGCCGGGAGGGAAAACTCCAGGTGGAGCTGGCCCAGATGAAGTACCTCCTTCCAAGGCTCATCACCAAAAACACGGCCATGTCCAGGCTCACCGGCGGCATCGGCGGGAGGGGACCCGGTGAAACCAAGCTGGAGATCAACAGAAGACGGGTAAGGGACAGGGCCGGCAGACTGAAAAAAGAGATTGCCAGGATCCGAAAACAGCGTACCCAGCAGCGGGCCAAACGAAACAGGCACAACATCCCCGTCATCTCCATTGTCGGGTACACCAATGCCGGCAAATCCACACTGTTGAACACCCTGACCCAGAGCAAGATCGCTGCGGCTAACCAGCTGTTTGCCACCCTTGATCCTTCCAGCCGGAGGCTTCGCTTTCCCCGGGAGACCGAGGTGATCATCACCGATACGGTGGGATTTATTCAGCACCTGCCCGAAGAGCTCATGGAAGCCTTCCACGCCACCTTAGAAGAGCTCTACGATGCCGATCTTCTCCTCCACGTGGTGGATATCAGCAACCAACGGTACAAACAGCAAATCGCATCGGTGGAAAAGATTCTGCAGGAACTTGACCTTGACACGATACCGTCGGTGTATGTATTTAACAAACAGGACAGGATAGATCTGTCCGAATTTGACGATATCTGGCTGTTAAACCAGGGGGTCCTGGTCTCCGCAACACGGAAAGAAAGCCTGAAACCCCTTGTCAGTCAGCTGGAAGAGATGATAACCAAAAGCCGGCAGTGATCACACCTCCCGAGGAATCAGGAACCAAAAGGAAATACCCGAAATTGTGATCAAGCCCCAAAAACAGACAAAGGAATAAATAATTGAAATTTGAACCCATGAACCATAAGCTGAACAGGGAAAGTTCTTTAAAAGCGGATTCGATGGACGATCTGGACTGTTTTGGCGAATTTGACAAACACGACAGGATCTGTGCCCGCCACTGCGGTGTCTCCATCCGATGCGCCATAGAAACCAACGAGAATCCCAAGGTGGATATCCTGGATCACATCATGGAAATGGAGTTCTGCCGCCTCCAGTAGTTCCATGCATCCTGCTTGCCCTTTTGCTCGTCTTCTATGTTACTACAACAGGCAGATAGCTTACCGGAAGATCTTCCCCGGATTCAGGATATTGTTCGGGTCAAAGGTCTGCTTGATGCGCTTCATGATATCGATTTCCGCCTCACCCATCTCCTGGTCGAGATAGGCCATCTTGGTGATCCCCACCCCGTGTTCCCCAGTGATGGTCCCCCCAAGCTCCAGGGTGGCGGCAAACAGCTCATCCACGGCGGCCTTTGCCCTGGCGGCCCTGGCCTTGTCCCTCTTGTCAAACATGATATTGCAGTGGATGTTTCCGTCACCTGCATGGCCGAAGCTGACGATCAACAGCCCTGACTTTTCCTCGAGTTTTTTTATCCTCTCCACCATGTTGGGGATTTTGTTGATGGGCACCACAATGTCCTCATTGATCTTGTCCGGTGCCAGGGAAAAAAGCACAGGGGAAAGTGCTTTGCGCGCCTTCCAGAGATTTTTTGCATCACCCGGGGTCTCTGCCGTTATCACCTCAACGGCTCCGCTGGCCCGGCAGCTCTTTTCCAGTTTTTCGGCAGCTCTTTCAACGGTGTTACCATCCCCGTCAACTTCAACGATCAGGATTGCCTCCGTGGCCTGTGAAACGGGAAAGGAGAAATGCTCTTTGACACACTGGATGGAGGCTTTATCCATGAACTCAACGCATCGGGGCACCACCGCCTCCCGGATGATGGCCGAAACAGCAGCAGCGGCCTTTTCCATGGAGTCAAAGAGGACCGCCATGGTCTTGACCGTTTCCGGCAGGGGAACCAGCTTTACAATGATTCGGGTCACAACGGCAAGGGTACCCTCGGAACCGACAATGAGCCGCGTCAGGTCGTAGCCGGCAACCCCCTTGGCGGTTTTGACACCGGTGTTGATGATCCGGCCCGAGGGAAGGACCGCTTCAAGGCCCAGCACATAGTCCCTTGTCACCCCGTACTTCACCGCCCGGGGACCGCCGGCGCACTCCCCAATATTGCCGCCCAGGGTACAGAAGGCCGAACTTGCCGGATCAGGGGGGTAAAACAGCCCCTGGTTTTCCACGGCCCGGTGGAGATCCCGGGTCACCACCCCCGGCTCAGCAACGGCAACAAAATTTTCCCGGTCAATGGCGATGATCCTGTCCATGCGGGTCATGACCATGATAACCCCGCCGTTGACGGCAAGCACCCCGCCGGTCATCCCCGATCCACTGCCCCTGGGAATCACATGAAAAGACATCTGGTTGGCGAGTTCCAGTATTTTCGACACCTGCTGTGAGTTTTCCGGAAACACCACGGCATCCGGCATGAATGCCGTGCTGCTTGCATCGTAGGAATAACAGACCAGATCCTCCTGCGCCCTTGTCATGTGGTCCTTTCCGACAATGGCCGACAATGCTTTCAAAACCGAGGGGGAAAGAGCCATACTACTGCCTTTTGGTTTCAAGCTTCTTGACGAGGTAATTCATCTCTTCGGCAAAGGAGCCCTGGAGTTTCAGGTCCTTTTCAACGGCATTGATCGAGTAGATGGCAGTGGCATGGTATTTTTTGAAACTTCTCCCGATCTTTTTCAGGGGCTGATCGGTGTATTTCCGGGCCAGGTAGATGGCCTTCTGCCGTGGTTTGACGATTCTCTTGGCCCTTGATTTCGAGACAATCTCCTCTTCGGAGATGTTGTAATGGGAACAGACCAGCTGTTTGATCCGGTCGATGGTGATGGCGCGGTTGGTTCTGGCAATATTGGCCAGAACACTTTTTGCCAGATCCACATCGATCGTTTCACCAAGGAGACCTGCCCTGGCCGCCACCCCTGTCAACCCGCTTTCCAGCTGCCTGACATTGTCGCAAAGCTCCTGGGCAATATAGTCTGTCACGTCACCGGGAATCTTATACCCGTTACACCGGGATTTGCGATTGAGGATCTTCACCCGGGTGCTGAAATCGGGCACATCAATTTTGGTCACAAGGCCCATGGTAAGCCTGGACCGAAGCTGTTCGTTCAATTTGGGAATATCCGCCGGAAGGTAGCATCCGCTGAAAATGATCTTCTTGTCTGCATCCATGAGATAGTCCAGGGTCATGGCAAGCTCTTTCTGGGTGGCGCTTTTACCGGAGAGAAAATGGATATCCTCCAGAATCAGCACATCGCACTTCTGCCGATACTTCTCCTTGAACTGGAGGATGGTGTTGTTGCGGAGGGCCGACACCATTTCATTGGTGAAATCCTCTGCCGTGACGTAGTAGACCCTCCGGGAACAGGTTTCCGACATGACATGGTGCCCCACCGCCTGGGAGAGATGGCTCTTGCCAAGGCCCGTATCGGAAAGCAGGTAAAGGGCGTTGTTTCCGTTTTGCCCCCCGTGGGCAAGGGAGAGGGATGCTGAATAGGCAAAATTGCTGTTGTCGCCAACAACAAAATCATCAAAGGTGTAGTTCTTTTTCAGCATTCGCCCGCTGCCGGACCTGATATCAAGCCCTGGAAGGGTCATCTGCTTTTGCCGGGGGGTGGAACCCCCCCCGGTGCCTGAAAAAAAAGCCCCGGGAGATGTTTGCAGCTTTCCGGGGGCGGCCTTTTTGCCCCCATTGGTGACGGCTTTTGGGGTGGACGTCCTCTTCTCCCCTTTTTTTTCAACAACAAGTTCGATCTCTTCGCAGGAGCATCCCGCCTTGACAAGCTGGGCTTTCAAGCCGGCCAGGTAGTTGTCGGTAATACGCTTCTTGGAAAAGGCATTGGGGCAGGAGAGCCTGATGACATTTTCTTCTGTTCCCAAATATTGAACCGGCTGTATCCACATTCGATAGCTGTGGTCGGGCAGAAGGGTTTTCATCTGCGATTTAACTTGTTTCCAAAAAGACTCCATACTACTCCAGAATAACCATTAGGTGTTGTGCATTTATATTATATTAAAAAACGGGCACAGGATATAATTACGTGCAATTAAACGATCACTGCACGGGATATTATAGAAAGAGCTTTGTATTTATTTCATGTCAGTTTTCATGTCAAATCTGATAAATCCATGTTAGGACACGGTTAACCAAACAGTGGCACCCCGGTGACAACCTATTGTTTTTACAGCTTTTTATTTCGTGAAACAGAGTTATTTCCATTAATTTCAGCGACTTCCCTTAACGTCCAGTATTGCAATGATTTTTCCAGTTTTCCAAAAGTTCCCCCAGGAACCCAACTATTTTTTATCTCTGTTTTATTGCGATTTAATCCTTTTTACTCTTTTTTTAGCTTTTTTTGGTTACACGTCAATACCATTAATCTTTTCAATGGTTTCACAAACAACCGGTGATGCATCCTTTTTTTTGCATGGCCGAAGTTATGATCAGGTCCTCGACCGGCAAGTCCTACCCGCTGGTCAGCGAACCGGCAAATTCGGCTGAACTTATGATCAAACCCAAAAGCGTCAACAACGCAAGCCTGAACCCCTGTTCGGAGTTTCCGGCGGGGTCTTTCTCAAGGGTGAATATCGTTTTTTATTTACACTTGCCGGCAGTGGCGTTATATTTGACCATGGATTTGACTGAAGTGATGATCAAAATCTCAACCGATGAACAGAGCTCATACTATAGGTGGAGTGAAACAATGACAAAATGGAATTGTACGATATGAATTTTCAAAGGAACAAACGCCCTGTTATCGGCATTACAATGGGAGATCCCGTGGGGATAGGGCCTGAAATCCTCGTGTCTGCCCTGGAGGACCCAGATCTGTACGAGCGGTGCCGACCTGTTGTCATCGGTGACCCGGCCATTATGGCCTCGGCCCTGACCCTTAAACACAGCGCCCTTGACCTCAACAGAATAGAATCACCGG
>DATFJZ010000037.1:0-7376 GCA_035268945.1 Desulfobacteraceae bacterium
GAACGAAAACTCACCCATCTGCTGCGTTGCTGCAAAATTTTAAAATCCTCATGTACCTGAGTACACTCCGGTTTTAAAATTTTTTGCGCCTTGCACCTGGGCAAGTTTACGTCCAATCACAGGGTTTTCGGTCAGCCACTACCTAATCAGACTCACGTCAAATGATATGAACTATAGTATACAAGAACTGCTGTTGATGTCAAGCTGGTTTTTTTGAAAAGAGAACCGGGGACGATCCTGGCAGCCTGGGGGGAGGGGCCTACTCGATGAGCCGGCCCCTGTTTTCACCCCTGGAATCGATCCCCCTGGAAATGGTGAGCTGTTTTCCCTGATCCTGGCCTGACCGGTAGGCCGACTGGCTTGATGAACTGTAGCGGATTTTTGATGTTGAAACTCTGGGGTAACGGTGGTGGTAGTATTGGGAAAGTTTTTCGTCTTCCACCGCCACAGGGGCTTTTTCACTGCCGTTGCCGTAATGATTCTGCTGTCGGGCAAGGCTGTTCTTCTGCTGGTCGAGTTTTTCGGAAAATCCGTTGACCACGCCTGTCATGAATCCCGATCTGCTGCGGCAGGAGGGGTTCGCCTTTTTGTAATCGTACCAGCATTTTTCAGCATAGTTGAGAATATAGTGGAAAACATAATCGGCGATTTTCACATTGGGCAGGGTGCCGCTGACCTCCAGCATGTTTCCCATTCGATCTTTTTCCGGGATGTACGCACTTGTCCACACTGTTTTGACGAAATAGTGTTGTTTCAGTATCAATGACGTTATTTTCTCGGCCTGGGTTCTTTTGATCTTCGGGCGTGTGATGATAATGGATTCAAAGTCTCTGGTTTTATCGTTTTCGATGATGTCGATATTGTACCGGGAGATGAGCTGGTTGGCCTTTGCTGCCGCCCTTTCTGCCTCATGCTGGTTTTCAGACGAGGCAAGGCTCATCAGTTTTTTTACCTTGACCATGATCCTGTCGTCTTCATCGCCGCTGTTTTGGGAGATCCTCTGCTCCAGCGTCTGGTAGGTACCGGAAGCCTTGGGGTTTGCCCCCATCGCCCGGCAGCACTCCATAAAAAAAGGGCCGTGGGGTTTTTCATCTTTTCGACCGGGAAAGGCTCCGGCCAGCTGGTGGGCCATTTCATGACGTAAAACCTCGCAGATGGAGTCCCACCTGCCGTTGAAAACAAGCTCCCTGCTGAGCCTGATCTCGTTTGCCGCCTGGTCCCATAGGCCAAGGGTGGATGCCATGTCCGCGAGGACGATGCCCGGCTGCTGGATCATTCCGGCAAAATCGGGATTTCTATTTTCCAGGTCCCAATGGGTTTTGTCCCACTCGAAGGAGAGCTTTTCAACGATCCGGGTTTCAAAATCTTCCTGGATTTTTCCCTGAAAATTCTTCATTTATTCCTCCATGAGCCGGGCAATTTTTTTGCGTATGACGCTGAGAAAATCCGGGTACCGTTCCTGCAGGGCAGGGGTCAGTTCCATCCCCCAGTCAATGGTTGCAGGCTCGATGCCAAGAAAGAAAAGTTCCGGTTTGTTCCCCTTGAGCGCTGCCATGTCAAGGGAATCAAGCAGGTCGATGTCGTGGAGGGAGAGGGGCTGTTTCTCATCTTTTCTCAGGTCGTCTTCCCTCAGGTCGTACATGGTGCCCGGTGCCTTGCCGGCCCTGACAATGTCCAGGACAAGGACCTTTTCATATTCCTGGAACAGGTAAAAAATATCCTGGGTAAAGGTTCCGCCGTCGATAAAATCGATGGCTTCGGACCATTGTTCCTTTAAAAGGTCATGGACCGCATGGACACCGATACCCTCATCCATCAAAAGCGTGTTGCCCACGCCCAGTACAAGCAGTTTTTTCATCTCTTTTTCCATTTTCAACCTTTGGGGTTGGTGTGTTGCAGTGTTGGTGATCATAACTTCGGTCAGCACGGATGCTGACCGGCTGTCGCTCACCTCGGAACAGCCCATGGACGGGCTGTGAGGGCCGAAGGCAAGCTTTAGCTTCATGAGCGTAGGGCAAAACCCCGAATCGGCTGCCGGAATTACACGACTTTCATATAAAAAAAAAGTGGGGGGAGGTGAAAGATCACACCTCCCCCCTTTTAAACCGATGGTGCATTACCTCCTAGAGCGGAAGATCCACAACGTTTCTCCTGCCGGTTTCTGCGTGCAGCACGTGCACGGCACAGCCCAGTCAGGGGTCGTAGGAACGTATCAACCGTCCCACGTTCACCGGGTTTTCGGGATCGGGGACGGGAACGCCGATGAGGGCCTCTTCCATGGGCCCCCTGACGCCCATGTCGTCCCGGGGGTTGGCATTCCAGATGGTCGCCGATGTGATCTGGTAGTTGCTGATGACCCGATCCTTGATGTCAATGTAGTGGAGCAGCGCACCCCGGGGGGCCTCGGTAAGGCCAAGACCCTCTGCGTTTTCGGGGATGTCGGCGGGAACAAAGGTCTCTTTTCCGGGCTCGGCTTCGTTGAGCCACTGCTCAACGGCCCTGGCCACCAGCAACGTCTCTTCAGCCCGGGCAATGTGACGGCCGAGAATGGAGAAGGCGGCATCGCCGATCTCCCTGACCCGCTTAACGCCAAGGGCCTTCTGGCCTGTTTCGGACAGCTCGGGATTGGTGATCCACATCCGTGCCAGGGGGCCTGCCTCGTGGGGTTTGTCGTTGAACCGCGGGGCCTTGATAAAGCTGTAGCCCGACTCTTTTTCCGGATCCGGAACGGTTTTGCCCTCGGTGGGGTTGAGTCCTGTTGTGGAGTCCTCGAAATAGGAGTACTTGACATACTCTTTGATCTTCTCCGGATCAAAGGGGGTGTCCTTGCCGTCGGTGTATGCACCGGCTTTGAGCAGGGTGTTCCCCTCATCGTCCATGGGAAAAACCCCGAAGGCGATGCAGTTCTTGTGTCCGGCGCCTGTTTTGAGAAGATCGCCGTAGGGACCGGCCAGAAGATAGACCAGGGGCAGATACTTCTCTTCGATGAATTGTCGCACCGTCTTGAACCGTTTGGCATAGGCATCGAGTTTTTCCCTGGTGGGAATTTCGGTGGTTCCGCCGACAACAATGCCCTGGACATGGGGCATCTTGCCGCCCAGCAGGGCCACCATCTCGTGGCACACCTTCCGGATGTCAAGGGCTTCCAGGTACTGATCAACGCCCACGGCATTGGTTGCCTTGTCAACACGGACATCGTTGTTTTTATAGCGTGGAATGAAGGGGGCCACATCCGGCCCGTTGACGTAGTCAAGGGCGGCCAGGTGATAAAAGTGGAGAATGTGGGACTGGAGAAAATTGGCCCCGAGGATCAGGTTCCGTGAGACCCTCCCGTTTTTGGTGAGTTTCACCCCAAAGGCGTCATCCAGTGCCAGGCTCGAAGCCGTGGCGTGGGCCGTGGGGCATACCCCGCAGATTCTCTGGACAATCTGGGACGCGTCCCTCGGATCCCTTCCCTTGAGTATGGTTTCAAATCCCCGGAACATGCCGCCGAAGATTTTTGCGTCAACGACTTTTCCGTTTTTCACTTCAACTTCTGCCTTGAGGTGACCCTCGATCCTTGTGACAGGATCAATGGCAACCTTTACTTTTTTTCCAGTGGCACCTGCTGGAACAGCTTCTGGTGTACAGCCAGCCATGTAAAAACCTCCCTGGTTTTATTCTTGTTTCTGATTTACAAACTCTCGTAGAATGGGGCTGTTGAATCTGGAAAGCCCGGGTTGACGCACCCGATGCAGACCGCATTCTCCACGCACCAGTTCATGCCGCTGTTCCATTTTCGCCGGAAGCAGTCTGCATAGGTGTCAGGGCCTTTGCAGCCGACATCCATGCGGCATCCTTTTTTATCGCTCAGGGTTCTGCTGTAGATGTCCTGCTCATAATAGTCAAGATAGGGGCAGTTTTCGTGGATGTTTTCACCGAAAAAGAGGACAGGGCAGTTGTAGCTGTCAAGTTCCGGCATGCCCTTGGTGAGCAGGTGGGCAATGGTGCCGACGATCCAGTCCGGGTGGGACGGGCACCCGGGAATGTTGATGACAGGGGTTTTGATGCTGAATTTTTTAAACACCCCCTCAACGCTGGTGGCTTCGGTGAGATTGCCCTTTGCCGCGGGAATGCCACCGAATGCGGCACAGGTGCCAACGGCAAGGACGCTGCCGGCTTTTTCCCCAAGCTCCTTTGTCATCTCCAGCATGGTGATCTCGTGGTGGCCTCGCTCGCCGACCACACAGTATTTGCCATTGGCTGCCATGGGGATGGCACCTTCGATGACCAGTGAAAATTTCCCCTTGTACGCTTCGGCGATTCTGTAGAGGTTTTCAATGGCGGTTTCCCCTTCACTTGCCATCACCGTGGGGTGGTACTGCAGGCTGATGATATCCAGCAGTACTTTTTTGATTGACGGATCAACACTGTTCAGCAGGGAGACTGAGCAGCCGGTACACCCCTGGCCCTGGATCCAGACCACGGGGTGGTTTTCAAGTCCCTTCTCCAGCGCAGAAACAAGAGCAGGGTTGAAAATCTGTGAAAGTCCAAGGCCTGCAGCGGTTCCTGTAAGGCCTTTGAGGAAAGACCTCCGGGAAAAACCGCCTGGTGCCTTGGCGCTTTCCTGGTGTTCTTCAGGTGAGTTCTGTTCTTCTTTCAATGGCACCTCCTTGATGCTGTTAAAAGTTCAATCATACTTGATGTTGTTAAAGGTTCCAGAACAATAATGGCAGGCCCCGGTAAGAGGGCCTGCCTTATAAAAAAACGATGGTTCAAATGCCTGAATGTGCAAGAATCAAGCTGAACTTCATTCACATTTCAATTTATAACTCAAGTATATACTAACAACTTTTTTGTATGTCAACAACTAGTATAAGAATATTGTTTCAGTATAGTAAGTTTGTTCACCCAGGCCAGGCCCGGCAGGGCTTCATCGGCTGGTGTTGATCCGTTTTTTCCTGAAACATCGGTCCCTGACAGGTTACTGAAGGCGGTGCTCACCGGATATGGCCATGGGTGAAAAAAATAAAAAAATAGGTTTGACAGAAAAAATTCCATCTGGTACTGATATCTTTTATCCCAGCGATTAAATGGTGTTTAGAGACTGAATGGGGTTCGTTGGTTTACAGGCGGTCAGTAGCAGGGTTTTGCTGTCCCTTTTGACCTTCGGCCCAAGGAGCTTTGGTGACAACGGAGATTTACAGAAAGAAAATTTTGATTTTCGGGTGTGGCAACACCCTTTTTGGCGACGACGGGTTCGGTCCTGCCGTTATTGAACATTTGACAGGAAATTATGAGCTCCCCCATGCTGCCCTTGCCGTGGATGCCGGTACCGGTATCAAGGATTTCATGTTTGACCTCCTGCTAATGGAGAAAAAGCCTGAAAAACTTTTTGTCATCGATGCGGTAACCGTTGAAGGCAGGAAAACCGGTGAACTCTTTGAGCTGGACCTGGGTGATGTGCCCCGGGAAAAGATGAGTGATTTTTCCCTTCACCAGTCCCCCTCCTCCAATCTTTTAAAGGAGTTAAGGGATTTCTGCCATGTTGATGTCCGGGTGCTGGGTGTTCACGTGGATTTTATTTCCAATGAGATCAATCCAGGGTTGACCGATGACGTGAAAGAGGCAGTTCCCAGGGCAGCAGGGTGGATAGCAGAACAGCTTGGCATCAGTAGATAGATCATCTGATTTAGACGGAGCTTAAATTTTTTAGTCTGCATAAAAAATTTAAGCTTTTATATTTTTGTAGAGGTTGTAAGTTTAACAATAAACTAAAATTGAGTGAGGTGTTTATGGCAATTAAGCCTGTGGGGTCTGTCCTGCTGGCCGGAGGAGGTATCTCCGGAATTCAGGCAGCCCTTGATATGGCGGATTCGGGGTATAAAGTGTATCTTGTTGAGAAGAGTTCCGGCATCGGCGGAGCCATGTCCCAGCTGGACAAAACCTTTCCCACCAATGACTGTGCCATGTGAATTGTTTCGCCTAAACTGGTTGAGTGCGGTCGGCACTTGAACATTGAGTTGTTGACACTTTCGGAGATCGAAAATGTCACAGGTGAAGCGGGGAATTTTACAATAACAATCAAGAAAAATCCGCGGTTTGTTGACGAGGAAAAGTGCATTGCCTGCGGGTTGTGTGCGGAAAAATGCCCTAAAAAAGTCGGGGATGAGTACAACGAGGGGCTCAACAAGCGAAAGGCCGCCTATATCAAATACGGCCAGACGGTGCCCCTGAAGTACGCCATTGATCCTGAAAACTGTATCTACCAGACCCGGGGAAAGTGCGGAGTCTGCGCCAAGGTCTGTCCAACAGGGGCCATTGACCACGAGATGAAAACCGAATACCTGGATCTCAACGTGGGGTCGGTGATCCTCGCCCCGGGGTTTAAGCCGTTTTCTCCCTCCGGTCTTGATTACTACGGGTATGACGAGATTCCCGATGTGGTGACCAGCCTCGAGTACGAGCGCATGCTCTCCGCCTCGGGTCCCAGCATGGGCCATCTCGCCAGGCAGTCCGACGGTAAAGATCCCAAAAAAATCGCCTGGATCCAGTGTGTCGGGTCACGGAACATCAAATGCGCCGATCACGGCTACTGCTCCAGTGTCTGCTGCATGTACGCCATCAAGCAGGCCGTGATGACCCAGTCCCATATCCCCGGTGACGGGGGGGAACAGTCGATCTTTTACATGGACATGAGAACCCCGGGCAAGGAGTACGAGCGTTACTTTGAGGACTCAAAGAGCAAGGGGGTCAACTATGTCAGGGCCCGTCCCCACACCATGCTCAAGGGACCCAATGGTGTTGGCGTTACCATGACCTATACCGCCGAGGACGGCACCCAGAACAACGAGTATTTTGACATGGTGGTGCTGTCCATCGGCTTGGAAGCGCCTGAAGATGCCATGATGCTTGCCGGTAAGTTCGGATTTGACCTCAACGCCTTTCATTTTGCCGAAACCGGCAGCTTTGCCCCGGCTTCCACAACGAGGAAGGGGGTGTATGTCACCGGCGCCTTTCAGTCGCCCAAGGCCATTCCCCAGTCCGTTGTCGGGGCCTCCACGGCAGCGGCGGAGGTGGAAGCGGCCCTGGCACCGGCCAGGGGAACGCTGACCATGGACAAGACCTTTCCCGCCGAGATGGACATTGCCGGCCAGGAGGCGAAGATCGGGGTGTTTGTCTGCGCCTGCGGCACCAATATCGCCGGGGTGGTGGATGTCAAAGGCGTGGCGGAATATGCCGCCGAACTGCCCGGTGTGGTCCATGTGGAGAACAACATGTTCACCTGCTCCACGGACACCCAGGACCTCATCGCCGAAAAGGTCCGGGAAAAGGGCCTGAACAGGGTGGTCATCGCCGCCTGTACCCCGAGGACCCACGAACCCCTGTTCCAGGAG
>DATFJZ010000038.1:0-5701 GCA_035268945.1 Desulfobacteraceae bacterium
CAGGCGGTGCTTTCAGGCTGGTCCAGGACCTGGTGGGACCTGGCAAGGCAAGGGAGCTGCTCTTTACCGCCGAGAACATCACCGGGGAAGAAGCAGAGCGAATCGGGCTTGTCAATCAATCGGTTCCCCTGGAAGAACTGATGGCCAGCGCTTTTGGCATGGCGGAAAAAATGTCTGCCAATTCTTCCTTTTCCATGGCCAGAATAAAAAGAGGATTTTTAATGGCCCAGGGAGAGGTCAGCCTTGAAGCCCTCATGGACTATGAAATCGAGGCATGCCTTGCCTGTGTTTCATCAAAGGAGAGGGAAGCTTCCCTTGATGATTTTGAAAAACGAAAACAATAATCACCGGCAACCCGTCCGATTACGTGGCGTATTGGCTGAGATTCCAGGATGGGATGACAAACCGGCAACAATTGTTCAAGGAGTAAATCAATGCTTGACAAGGTACTAAATGCAAGGTCGGTCGCCATTGTGGGCGCATCAAAAAACCCCACAAAAAGGGGGTACCAGGCCATTAAAACCCTCCAGGAGGAGGGATACGAGGGCAGGATCTTCCCTGTCAACCCAAAGGAGAGATCCATTCTCGGTTTGCCCTGCTACACCAGCATCGCCGACATTGAGCAGGACGTCGACCTGGCCCTTATCACAACCCCGGCGAAGACCATTCCAAAAATATTGAACGCCTGCGGTGCAAAGGGCGTTTCAGGGGCCGTCATTGTGGCCGGGGGGTTCCGGGAACTGGGAAAGGAGGGAAAAGCCCTGGAGGAGCAGATGGTGGCAACCGCCCGGAAAGAAGGGGTACGCCTCATCGGGCCCAACACTTCGGGCATGATCAACATGAAGAGCAGCATGAACCTGGCCGGCATCAAAAATGCCCCCAAAGGCGATATTGCCCTTCTCTGCCAGAGCGGCAACATGGCACTGACCCTTATCACCGAAGCCATGATCCGAAAACACGAGGGGTTTACCTATTATGTAGGAGTGGGCAACGAATCCGACATCAAGTTCCACGAATACCTGGCATTCCTCCGGGACGATGCAGAAACAAAATCCATCCTCATGTATGTCGAGGGAATGAGTGAAGGGAGAAAATTTTTGCAGGAGGCCCACAAGACCAGCAGGCAGAAGCCCATTGTGCTCTTGAAAAGCGGCAGATCTGCCACCGGGAAAAAATCCGCCGGCTCCCATACCGGCTCCCTTGCCGGGATGAGCCAGGTGGCAAAGGCAGCCTATGAACGGGCCGGCATCCTTGTTATTGAGAACTCCGACGAATTGTTCCCCGTGGCTGAAACCCTGTCAAGCCAGCCTTCCATCAAGACCAACAAAATTGCCATCCTGGCCGACGGAGGGGGGCATGCCACCATCGGAGCCGACCTTCTTTCCGATTATGGCGTCGAACTGCCCGAGCTCTCCGACAAAACCCAGCAAAAACTCAAAAAAATCCTGCCCGATGCCGCATCCGTTGTCAACCCTGTGGATGTGGCCGGAGGAACCGACTCGGATCCCGGGGTTTTTGCCGACTGTGCCAAGATCATTCTCAAGGACCCCGCCGTGGGGGGCTTGCTCATCGTGGGACTGTTCGGCGGCTATGGTATCCGATTCGCCGAAAGCCTTACCATGCCCGAAGAGGAAGCGGCCCACAGGCTCGGGAAAATGGGGCAAAAACGGAACAAGCCCATCATCGTGCACAGCCTCTACGCCTCGTACAACTCCCACCCCCTGGAGCTGCTGCGGTACTATGACATTCCGGTTTACGACTCCCTGGACATCACCTGCAAATGCATCGCCTCCCTCTGCACCTACGGCAGTTATCTGGCATCCTACCATGCCATGGCAAATTTCCACTTTGACTGGGAGGCAAAGGCAAAGGAGAAGGGCAAGGCCATCATGGCCGGTGCAAGGCAGGAAAATCGAAGGGCCCTGCTGGAACATGAAGCCAAGGAGCTGATAAAACTCCACGGCGCCCCTGTTTCCAGGGACACCCTCGCCGAAACCGAAGACCAGGCCGTTGCCCTTGCCAATGAGATCAACGGCAGTGTGGTGCTTAAAATCGTCTCCCCGGACATTCTCCACAAGAGCGATGCCGGCGGCGTTGCCGTGGACCTGGGGTCCGAAGAGCAGGTGCGCAGAGCATACAGGGAGATCATACAAAACGCCGGGAAATACAACCCCACTGCCGATATCCGGGGAATCCTGGTCTCTCCCATGGCAGACAAGGGTCTTGAGGTGATCATCGGCACCAAAATGGATGAACAGTTCGGCCCGGTGATCATGTACGGCCTGGGCGGAATCATGGTGGAGGTGATGAAGGATGTCACCTTCTGGGTGCTCCCCATCTCCCAGACCTCTGCCAGAAAAATGATAGAAGAGACACGTTCTTCCATCATGCTGGACGGGGTCAGGGGCGAGGCCGGTTATGACAAAAAAGCCCTGAAAAAGCTGCTGCTGATCTGCTCAGAGCTCATGGAATCCTACCCAGACATCGAAGAGATGGATCTGAATCCCGTCATTGTCCACCAGAATGGCCTTGCTGTGGTGGATGCCAGAATAATTTTGAAAGAATAATTGCTTAGGATCGCAGATGAAATAAGGTGAACAGAAATGACGTTCAGCTTATAAAATTTGCGATCCTTATTACAGAAAGGAACGATAGATTTGGAAAAAAACATTGCACTGCTGCCGGGTGACGGCATCGGACCGGAAGTGATGAAAGAGGCAGTAAAGGTACTCAACGCAGCCGGAAAACGGTTTGGGTTTCAATTGAAATACACCGAAGCGGATGTGGGGGGCTGCGCCATCGACAACCACGGTACGGCGCTGCCCCCCTCGACCCTCAAGGTTTGCCGTCAGAGCAGCGGCATCCTTTTCGGATCAGTGGGCGGCCCCAAATGGGAAACCCTCCCCCCGGAAGAACAGCCGGAAAGGGCTGCCCTGCTCCCCCTGCGGAAACAGTTTAACCTCTACTGCAACCTCAGGCCGGCCAGGATATTTCCCTCCCTGGCAGCCGCCTCCCCCCTGAAGGGGGAAATTGTCATGGACGGATTTGATATCCTCTGTGTCCGGGAACTGACCGGGGGCATCTACTTTGGCACCCCCCGGGGAAGAGAGGGCAGCGGCAGCAGTGAAAAGGCCTATGACACCCTTGTCTATTCCAGGATGGAAATCCAGCGCATCGCCAGAAAAGCCTTTGAAGCGGCAAAAAAGAGACGGGGAATCGTCACCTCGGTGGACAAGGCCAATGTGTTGTCATCCATGGTTCTGTGGCGGGAAGTGGTCGAAGAGGTGGCAAACGAATATCCTGATGTTCAGCTGAACCACATCTACGTGGACAACGCCACCATGCAGCTGGTCAAGGACCCCCACCAGTTTGACGTGCTTCTCTGCCCCAACATGTTCGGAGACATCATTTCCGACGAATGCGCCATGATTACCGGCTCCATGGGGCTGCTGGCCTCGGCAAGTCTCAACGAAGAGAATTTCGGCCTTTACGAGCCGGCAGGAGGATCTGCCCCGGACATTGCCGGCAAAGGCGTTGCCAACCCCATTGCCCAGATTCTTTCCGGCGCCATGATGCTGCGGTACAGCCTCGATCTCAACGAGGCCGCAGACTGCGTTGTCAATGCCGTCTCCACGGTCCTTGACCGGGGCATTTACACCGCGGATATTGCCGGCAGTGCAGAGGCCGTCGGCACCGAAGCCATGGGAGATGCCATAGCAGAGGTCGTCTCAGGCTGACCCCCTCGGGGGGCATAAAAAAAAGGCCTGGCATCTGTGAAAGATGTCAGGCCTTTGTGTTTGGTCAATGGCGGGAGCGACCGGGCTCGAACCGGCGACCTCCTGCGTGACAGGCAGGCGTTCTGACCAAACTGAACTACGCCCCCGCTTGTTGTTTCGAGGTGGTGGGCGAAACAGGGCTCGAACCTGTGACTTCAACCTTGTAAGGGTTGCACTCTCCCAGCTGAGTTATTCGCCCCCTCAAAAACAAGACGGAATTTAACAGAACCCGGGGGGTCTGTCAAGCAAAAAAACACTTCATTCCTCTTTTTTTTTCACCAGGGCAATTTCAAGCACTTCTGCCATCTCTTCGACGAGGATGATCTCCAGCTGTTTCTTGATGGAACCGGGAATTTCCTTGATGTCCCTTTCGTTTTCCCGGGAGATCACCACCCGGGTAACACCACTGGCATGGGCGGCCAGAAGCTTCTCCTTGAGCCCGCCAACGGGGAGAACCCTGCCCCGGAGGGTGATCTCCCCTGTCATGGCTGTTTTGCGATGAACCGGCCGACCTGTCAGGGACGAGACCACGGCAGTGCACATGGAAATACCCGCCGACGGTCCATCCTTGGGAATGGCCCCTTCGGGGACATGGATGTGGATGTCAAGGTCCTTGTAGAACTCCTCCCGGATACCCAGTTCACCGCTGCGGGCCCTGACATAACTCACCGCAGCCCTGGCCGACTCCTGCATCACATCCCCGAGCTTGCCCGTCACAGAGACATTGCCCTTGCCCGGCATGGTCACCGTCTCGATGGTGAGAAGCTGACCTCCCGCCTGGGTCCAGGCAAGGCCTGTGACCAAACCGATCCGGTCCTTTTTCTCCAGCATGCTGTTTCGAAACGGGGGCTCGCCCAGGTGTTTTTTCACCGATGTGGCCGATATGGTGGTTTTTTTCCGGTTTCCTGTCTGGACGATATTCCTGGCCACCTTCCTCAGCACCGAAGAGATCTCCCGTTCGAGATTCCTTACCCCCGCCTCCCGGGTATACTCCCGGATAAGAGAAATAATACCGTTTTTTGAAAACGACACCTCCCCCTCGTCAAACCCGTTCTCCCGGAGCTGCTTGGGAATCAGAAACTCCCCGGCAATCTGCTGTTTTTCATACTCGGTGTAGCCGGAGATACGGATCACTTCCATGCGGTCCTGGAGGGGAGCCGGAATATCGTGCAGGGTATTGGCCGTGGTGATAAAGAGGGTGTCGGAGAGATCATAATCCAGATCCAGGTAGTGATCGCTGAAACTTGCGTTCTGTTCAGGGTCAAGCACCTCGAGCATGGCCGAGGAAGGATCTCCCCTGAAATCCGTGCTCATCTTGTCCACCTCGTCGAGACAGATGACAGGATTGCTGTAACCGGCCTTTTTCAGGGTCTGGATGATCTTGCCCGGCATGGCGCCGACATAGGTTCTCCGGTGACCCCTGATTTCGGCTTCATCCCTGACGCCCCCCAGGGATATTCTGGCAAATTCCCGCCCCGTGGCCCTGGCAACGGATCTGGCCAGGGATGTCTTGCCCACACCCGGCGGTCCCACAAGGCAGAGAATCGGCCCTTTTATCTTTTGCACCATCACCTGGACGGCAAGGTATTCGAGAATCCGCTGCTTGGGCTTTTCAAGGCCGTAGTGATCCTTGTCAAGAATCGCCTGGGCCCCTTCAAGGTCCATGGTGACCCTGGTTTTCCGGAACCACGGCAGGCTGATGATCCACTCGATGTAGTTGCGCACCACGGTGGCCTCTGAAGACATGGGCGCCATCTGCTTGAGCTTTTCAAACTCCCTTCGCACGGCTGCCGCGGCATCTTTTGGCAGCCGTTTCCGCGTGATCTTCCGCTCCAGTTCCTGGAGCTCACCAGGTGGCTTTTGATCCTCGCCCATCTCTTTTTTGATGGCCTGCATCTGCTCGTTGAGGTAATGCTTTTTCTGGA
>DATFJZ010000039.1:0-4393 GCA_035268945.1 Desulfobacteraceae bacterium
GCAATTTCGGGATTAAACTGGTCAATGATAAAGGTATCAACGGCTTTTTTAAAATCCTGGAACATGACATAAAAGGCGTTGTGGAACCCCGACGTCAAAAGGATGTGATCGTATGTTTCAAAATCCACCGGGTAGTTGAGAACAAATTCCACCACTTTTTTCATGGCACTGCTGCTGTTTTTGCTGAAAAAATGGTCCAGGTCAGCTGAAATTTCAGAATTCAGCCCCTTGACGGCACTTTCCATGGTGTTGTTCACAATGGATTTATGCTGCCGGGTCCTGGTGTGCATCTCTTTCAGTCGGTCCAGGGTTTCCTGGGCCTTTGCCAGATCTTCCCGGGTCAGTCGTTTGTAAAGATCTGCTCTTTTTTCTGCAAAGGCGGCGATGCGTGTAAGATGCTGTATGGGGTTGGCCACCACAAGGGCGAACCGCTCCTTGTCCAGAATCTGTTCGAGCCTTTCATCAAAACGGCTTTTCATGGTGTCAGAATAGTTCACCAGGTCCCGCTCTTCCTGCCACTGGGCCAGGCGGCTTTTGTCTTTCCGGGACAACGAATCCCCGGACCGGCAGAAAAGGGTGTACAGAGATGAAAAGGCATACACCTCGGGATCGGTCTTAAAATAGGCCAGCTCCTGGTGAACCCGCCGTTCCACCTGTACAAGATCGTCCAGGAGATCGTGTTCACTGAAATCACAATTGAGAACAAAGAGGATGCGGTCCATGAGCCCCATTTTCCGAATGGTCGTCAGAAACCGGATGTCCGCCTCCCTTAACCCTGTTCTGCTGCTGACAAGGTAGATGATCATGCTGGCTGAAAAGAGGTACTCCTGTATCTGGGCCATGTGCAGGGGGTTGGTGGAATCGCTTCCCTGGCAGTCTGCCAGCTCCGTGTAAGGGTCCAGCCTTGCCGTTGATACCCCCAGGCTGACATCCCTGACAAAAAAGGCAACGGCGTCTGTTCCGGTGAACTGCTTGTGCTGCTCAAATTCGCCGGCTTCAAACACAACCGTTGTCGGGTCTGCCTGAAGAAAATCCTTAACAAACGCATACCCTTCCAGGGCATGGGCAATGATCTTTGCTTCCGGTCTGAACCCGGACGTGGTAATGGAAAGATCAGAGCAGAGCTGTTCACTGATGGTGGCTAAAACGGCCCGGTCATTTTTTCTTCTCAAGTCAAAACGGTTTTGATCCATCTGGTCAAAATGATTCTTGAAATCGGGAAAGAACAGCAAGGCCTTTTCGATCTCTTCGTTGACCTCGTCCCAGGATTTCAGGAAGATCTCTGCCCTAAAACACGCCTGATGCCGAAGTTTTGTGATGATGGAGGTGACAACACCGGCCCCCCGCTTCAAGAGATCCTCGTCCAGCAGGGCATTGACAAAGGTGCTTTTGCCCGATTTGATCGAGCCTACCACGGCAATTTTAACCCGACTGGATCGAATCTGCCGGGGAACCTGGCGACACACCTTGATCTTTTTCTCACAGGCATCATCGTACATGCCTGGAATTTCCTTCATCCGCTGGAAAACAGAAACAAGGTTGTCAGCTGCAAGTTCCACATCATTCAAGAGTTTTGTCGTCTTATTGATCATCCAATCTCTTCTCTCAGGCAGATCCTGGTGAATCCGAAAAATTATCCGGGTGAAATCCGATCATCATCATGGTCTGCTCCCATATCTGGTCTGTCTTTGTGTTAAAGAGAATCTCTGTGGATATGGGGCAGTGCAGCCAGGCATTGTCGGAAAGCTCGTTGTCAAGCTGCAGAGGACCCCATCCGGCACATCCAAGAAGAATCAAACAGTCGTCGGGCCCTTCTCCCCGGGCAATGGCCTCGAGGATGTCCCTTGTGTTGCTCAGCCCGATTCCGTCGGTGACTTTCATGCAGGCATGCCAGTCAAAGGGGGGGCCGTGGAGCACAAAAACCCCGCTGGGCTGAACCGGCCCGCCAAGATGGATATTCATCTGATCAATCTGGCTGGTGTATTGTATTTTCAGGTCATCAAAGAGCTCCCGCCCTGTTAAAAGCGGATGGATCCTGTTGATAATAAACCCCAGGGCACCGGCCTCGTTGTGCTCGCACATGCAGGTGACGGTCTGGGCAAAATTGGGATCCGGAAGCCCCGGCATTGCCATCAAAAGCTGCCCCTTGAGAAACTCAGAATCTGTGTCAGACATATGTTTGCTCCATGTTAAACGTGACCTTAAGGATCGCAAATTTTATAAGCTGAACGTAATTACCTGCCCTTTGACTCATCTACCGCGTTGCACCAAAAACCCAATAGACCTGCTATTGAACCTTTGATGCGCCTTATATATGAGCCGAAGTTCGGCGTAATTTCTGTTCATCTTATTTCCTCTGTGATCCTAAGGTTGCAGAAATCAAGAAATTTGGCCTGGCCCTGTGACAAAAAAGCAAATCCGAACGTTGCGTTATTCTAATTGCTGATTTCGTCTTGACATTAAACCCATATTATCAGATTATTAGACAAGAGTACATTTTTCAATGATTTTATTTAGTGGGTGACCGAAAATCCCCTGTTTGGGATAAGCCTTGCCCATCAGCTATGGTTACACAGAGCTCTGTTAATAGTTGGAACTTGTGGAACACCCAGGCTGATCTGTACATCTTTTCTTACCGTGTGCTCGAAGCAAACCCAGGAGAATTCAGCCATGAAAGGAATCAGCAACAACCCGGAAATTTTCAACAAACTGTCCGCCAGGCCGGAACCACCAAAAAAGGACGACCACTTACCCCAAAAGGGGTTTGGAGCTGTGATGGCTGAACACCTGGATCAATCGTCTGAATCCTCCCCAGCCAGTAAAGCAGGCCCGGCCCTTGGTGAACTCTTTGCTCCTTCTCCCCTTGGGTTCAGCAGCAGAAACCCGGAGAGTGTCCCGGAAAGCATCGGCACCGCCCTGGACCTGCTGGACCAGTATGTAAAGGGGCTGGAAGACCCTTCCACAAGTCTTAAGGAGCTCTACCCCGTTCTCGAAGATATCGGCGAAAGAACAGAGGTGCTGGCAGAGGAGATCACCGCCGGTGCACCGGGTGGGGGGGAACTGAAAGAGACCCTTGACCAGATCATCACAATGGTAAACGTCGAGCAGGCAAAAATGGAACGGGGGGACTACACCCCCGGGTACTGATACCGGCGCCTGTTGTTTTCACGTGTCATGCCTGCCATAAACATCATCAAACCTGACAATATCATCCTCACCAAGATAGGATCCTGACTGCACCTCGATGAGCTCCAGGGGGATGGTTCCCGGATTTTCCATCCGGTGCTTGTCTCCAAGGGGGATGTAGACGGACTGGTCTTCCCGAAGCAGTATCTTCTCCTCGTTTCTGGTGATCAACGCCGTGCCGGAGACCACGGTCCAATGTTCCGCCCGGTGGTAGTGCTTCTGCAGGGACAGTTTTGCCTTGGGCTTTACCGTGATGCGTTTCACCTGGAACCTGTCGGAAACATCAATGGTTTCATAACTGCCCCAGGGCCGGTAAACTTTTCGATGGGAAACGGCTTCCCTCCGCCTGGTTTTTCTCAATTCTTCCACAATGGTTTTAACATCCTGGACCTTGTCCCTTGCCGCCACCAGAACCGCATCATCGGTGTCAACCACCACACAGTCCTCAATACCAACGGCCGCCACAAGCCGGTTCTGGCCGTTGATGTATGAATTTTTCACATCGGAAACAAGGACATCCCCCTTGACAACGTTGTGGTTTTGATCTTTTTCTCCGGCCTGGTAAAGGGCGTCCCAGGAACCAAGGTCACTCCACCCGGCATCAAAGGGAATCATGATTCCCCTGTCTGTTTTCTCCATGACGGCATAATCGATGGATTCCGACGGAGAAGCGGCAAAGGAGGCCATGTCCAGCCGGAAAAAATCGAGGTCAGCCACCCCGCACCTGACGGCCTGACGGCACGCCTTGACAATGCCCGGCACATGCTGCTCAAGCTGTTCAACAATCAGTGAGGCCTTGAACATGAAGATACCGCTGTTCCAGCAGTATTCCCCGGATTCGACGTATTCCACGGCGGTTTCTGCATCGGGTTTTTCAACAAACCGGTCGATCTCAAAGCTTTTCAAGGCGCTATCCACGGATGGGCCCTTTTTGATATACCCGTATCCTGTCTCAGGGCCCCCGGGAACGATGCCAAAGTTTATGAGACCTCCTTCTTCGGCATGGGTCTCACCGGCCTTGACCGCATCATAAAACCGTTCCCGGTTGCTGATCACATGGTCAGCCGGAAGCACCAGCAGAACAGGATCACTTCCCTGGTCAAGGAGATATAAGGCGGCTGCGGCAATGGCAGGCGCCGTGTTCCTGCCTGTGGGTTCCAGCATGATGGCGCCGGAACCGTCACTGACCCGCCTCATCTGTTCTGCT
>DATFJZ010000040.1:0-2800 GCA_035268945.1 Desulfobacteraceae bacterium
AAGACATTGTCGAGCTTGTGGAGATGGGGTGTGACATGTTCGACTGCGTCATGCCCACCCGCAACGCCCGCAACGGCCAACTCTTTACCAGCAGGGGAACGATCAACATTCCCAACGCGAAATTCAGGCTGGACAGGAGGCCCATTGATGAGACCTGTTCCTGCTACACCTGCCGGAACTACTCCAGGGCGTATCTGAGACACCTTTACAAATCCCGGGAGCTTCTCGCCTACCGGCTCAATTCCATCCACAACGTTCACCACTACCTCGATCTGATGAAGCAGATCCGCGCCGCCATCGACCAGGGGGCTTTCAAGGCCTTTAAGAGGGAGTTCTATTCAAAGAGGGAGGGTTCTATCCTATGAGTATCGCAGAAAAAATTGACAAAACGCTGGAGAAATCGTCCTGGATCAGGAAGATGTTTGAAGAGGGGGCCAGGCTCAAGGCAGAGCACGGCGACAAGAATGTGTTTGATTTCAGTATCGGCAATCCCAACCTTCCCCCCCCCGACGAGTTCCAGGGGGCCCTGGAGACGGTGGCCGCCCAGAAGGAGGAGTGGATCCACGGGTACATGCCCAACACCGGTTACCCCTTTGTCCGCCAGGCCATTGCCGAGAATATCCGCCGGGAGCAGGCCGCCGATATCACCAGGGAGGATATCGTGGTCACCTGCGGGGCAGCAGGGGGGCTGAACGTGATTTTCAAGTCCCTTCTCGATCCCGGGGACGAGGTGCTGGTGACCCGGCCCTTTTTTGTGGAGTACACCTTTTACGCGGAAAACCACGGCGGGGTGTTAAAGACCGTTCCGGCCCGGGAGGATTTCTCCCTGGACCTTGATGCACTGGAACGGGCGGTGACGGAAAAAACAAAGATCGTGCTGATCAACTCCCCCAACAACCCCACAGGCCAGATCTATTCCCAGGAGAGCCTTGACGGGCTCGGCAGGATTCTGGAAAAAAAAGGAGAAAAGTTTGGCAAAACGATCTACCTGGTTTCCGATGAGCCGTATCGCAACATTGCCTTTGAAGGTGCTGTGGTGCCCCCTGTGTTTCCCAGCTGGGAAAACAGCATTGTGACAACCTCCCACTCCAAGGATCTCTCCCTTGCCGGGGAGAGGATCGGGTATGTGGTGGTCAACCCCCAAGCCGTGCACAGGGAAAAACTGCTCCAGGCCATGGGATTGACCAACCGGATACTGGGCTTTGTCAATGCTCCTGCCCTGATACAGCGGGTGCTGCCCTTTATCCAGGGGGTCAGTGTGGACGTCAATGCCTACCAGCGCAAAAGGGATCTGTTTTGTGAGGGGCTTGCCCGGGCCGGGTACGCGTTCACCACACCGCCGGGGGCCTTCTACCTCTTTCCCAGGTCCCCTGTTGCGGATGATGTGGCCTTTGTTGCCGCCCTCCAGGAAGAGCTGATCCTGGCCGTTCCGGGAAGTGGATTCGGCCAGCCGGGTTATTTCAGGCTTTCATTCTGTGTGGAAGATGATACCATTGTCAATGCCATGCCCGGATTCAAGCGGGTCATGGAGAGACTGAAGGGGTAGGGGGAAGTCGTTATGCATGAGATGGGGATTGCCCAGCAGATGCTCGAGATTGCCGTTGCGTCCATCCCCGACGACATCGATAATCCAAGGGTTGAAAAGATCTGTGTGAGAATAGGAAAGCTTGCCGCCGTTGTCGAGGACAGTTTGCGGTTCTGCCTGGAGATTATATCGGAGAACACCCCCCTTGCCGGTGCTGTTCTTGTCGTCGAGGAGGTGCCGGTGGTGCTTTTGTGCAGGGAGTGCGGCCATGAATGGACCGTTGATACCCCTGTGTTTCGATGCCCTGCCTGCACCAGCGGCAATGTGAAGGTGCTTTCCGGCAGAGAGCTTGAGATATCCACCCTTGAGCTTGCGGAATGAAGGGCTGTTGAGGAAAACAGCCGGTTTGATAACAGACAATGCGTTTTAAACAGGACAGGTATGGAAATAAATATTCAGAAAAAGGTTCTTGAGGTCAATGAAACCATGGCTGACAGGAACCGGAATTTTTTTAAAGATAAAGGGGTGGTTGTCCTCAACATGATGAGCTCCCCGGGCTCCGGCAAGACAGAGCTCCTTTGCAAAACCCTTGCCAGGATAATGCCCGACACCAGAACCGGGGTGATCGTGGGGGATATCTGCACCACCAACGATGCCGACCGCCTTGAAAGCACAGGGGTTTCGGTTATCCAGATCAACACGGACCAGTTTGGTGGGGATTGCCATCTGGCTGCCCATCTGATCGAGAAATCGGCAAAAGAGATGGACCTTGAAGCCCTGGATCTTCTGATCGTGGAAAACATCGGCAACCTGGTCTGTCCGGCGGAGTTTGATATCGGAGAGGATGCCAGGGTGGTGGTGCTCAGCGTCACCGAGGGCGAGGACAAGCCCCTGAAATACCCCCTGATGTTTCGCCTGGCAGATGCGGCCATTTTAAACAAGACAGACCTGCTGCCCTATCTGGATTTTAATGCCGGAGAGGCTGTGGAGAACATGAAACAGGTCCATCCGGATATGCCTGTTTTTGAGCTTTCGGCAAAAACCGAACAGGGGTTTGATCCCTGGATTGAATGGCTGGTGGCAACGGTGACATCAAAATCAACAAATAATAAATAGTGTTTGGACTAAAGAATAAACTCACAATCACCAAACTCTGAAAGGAGGGGGCATGGAGAGGAAAAAAGCTGCTTTTGCAGGTTCCTGGTATCCTGGAAAAGCCGGGGAGTGTCAAGCTCAGATCGATTCGTTTCTTGCCGACAAATCCGGGGCTTTAAA
>DATFJZ010000041.1:0-2172 GCA_035268945.1 Desulfobacteraceae bacterium
CAGGGTAACAGAGGCTGCCAGGATTTTCACCTTGAACAGCCATGTCAGGGCGCTGTTGTACTTTCTGGTCCATTCGACAAAGCCTGCGGCAATCACAAGGGGTAACGACACAAAAACAGCAATCACGTTGAAGAACCCTGCCGTTGCCAGGCTGTTTGCACCGAACAGAAAGGCAGCAACAAAGAAAACCACGGCAACGGGCAGCACCCCGTTGGGAAAATGCACAGATACCGGATGGATATGGTGCTTGACCATCTGGTTCATGACAGAATCCATCAAAGATAACGCCCTGGTTTTTTCCGACGTGGTCTCCTGCTTTGCCACTTTTATCTGCTCTTCAAGCTGCCTGATCTTTTCCGCATCCGACAGATCACTGGAGGAATCGACGGTTGAAACAGTGCTGCTCGCTTCCTGTTCCAGAAGAACAAATTTTGAAGCAGGGGCCTTGCACACCGGACAGCTCAGGGGTGGGGATTCGCCTTCATGGATGTAGTTGCAGATGGTGCATCTCCATTGTTTCATCAAAAAGATCTCCTCTCTTGTTAAAGGTAATTGGGACCCGAACAATGAATAACAATCTCAACGTTCGGTATTGGATAATTTTACAAACAAATTTCATACCAGGACATCCATAAAAACGCCGACTGCACGGCGCCATCACCCAAGAAACGTCAACACCTGCCGGGAGGAGTTTTCATCACTCGCCTCCTCTTGGCTGCCCCTGGCATTTTTATCCCATAAAAAACTGGATCATCGAGTGAAAGAGTTTATCACCCCACAGCCGCCTCTGCCATCCACTTTTGAACAATTGTCCTGTCTTTTTCCTCCATGGCAGTGATTCTAAGCCGGCAGCGGTATTTCCCGCCGCTGGCCTGGATTTCAGTGCACTTGGCGTAGATCGCTTCAAAACAGTGGGCCTCAAGGCAGAAGTCGAATTGAATCTTCACGTCGGTAAAGGGCTCAACCGACCGATGCATCACCACCTCCATCCCGTGGTCGTCCATGGATACGGTCTCGCCGGAAAAGGGGAGTGGATCGATGGATTTCCCCCTGATAACCCAGCACTGAAAGGGAAGGTTGATCCCAAGACCGGTTTGACGGATCATTACAACAGGGAGGCTCAAGTTACGGCCCCTGGTTTTGATGGCCGTTACAAGGTAAAACACCAGGGGCTGTTTCATTCCCTTCATCATCTTGGTTTTGGCAGGCCCGGCAGTGACAAGGGAAGCCACCTCGTTGTATGTGGTTTCCCCCAGCAGAACCTGGCCCCCGAGACTGTTTGCCTCGATGCGGGAGGCCCTGTTCACCGTGTCCCCCACAATCCCGTACTTCATCCGCAGGTGGGAACCGATATTGCCCAGGATCACCTCGCCTGTGTTGATGCCGATGCCCATCTCCAGGGGGGGAAATCCCTGGTCGGCAAGCTCCCTGTTCAGACCGTCAAGGCTGTTCTGCATCTCAACGGCACAGGCCACGGCCCGCTCCGGGTCATTGTCATGGGGTTCAGGGGCACCGAACACAGCCAGCACGGCATCTCCGATGATTTCGTCGATGATGCCGTCGTAATGTATGATGATGGTGGACATACGTTCAAGGTATTGGTTGAGCAATTGCACCATCTGCCGTGGGTCCCTTGATTCCGACAGGCTGGTAAATCCCCTTAAATCGGACATGAGAACGGTAACGGTCCGCCGGCTGCCCCCGATCTCCTGCCCCTGGGGAGACGAGAGAATCTGGTCCACCACTTTTTCGGAAAGATAACGACCAAAGGTCTTCTTTACCAGGGCAACGAGCTTCAACCGCTCGTTGGAAACGGCGATAATCCGGTTGAGCATGGAGGTTCTTGACGAGACAATACCGGCAATTTCGTCGGGAAGTTTTTCTTTGAGATGGATACCGGGATCCTTGGAAAAATCCGCTTCAATCTCTTTGTTGGCCCTGGCAATGGCTTCCAGGGGGGCAATGATCTTATGGGTCAGAAAGCTCTTCAGGGTCACCATCATAAAGGCGATGATGATGGCCACCAGGATCATGATTCTTACGGCATACCAGAAAAGATCGGCCATACCGGCATCCTCGGCAAACCACCGGTAAAACAGGGAGTACACAAGCAGCACCACTTCGATGAAAAGAATACGCCAGAACACTCCCTTGAGGAGGATGCCCCTGACA
>DATFJZ010000042.1:0-5579 GCA_035268945.1 Desulfobacteraceae bacterium
CCTTTTCACTGAAATGTCCATATATCAGGTATCAGGGGTCAATCCCCGATAATTCGGCCTTGATCATCGTTTCGCCCAACGGGGTCAGGCCTGCGTTATTGTCATTATCGACGGCGTTTTGGGGAGTATGCTGGATAGTGAAGATAATGACAATAACGCAGGCCTGACTCCCTGACTGTTTAGGAGCAAGATGAAACAGAAACCCTTCCACACCTCCAATGTACTGCTGCTCTCCTTTTCCCATTTTATCCACGACATCTACACCAGTTTTCTGGCTCCTCTGTTGCCGCTGATCATCGAAAAGCTCTCCCTCTCCCTTGGCCAGGCAGGGCTGCTGTCAGCCGTGCATCAGCTGCCCTCCCTTTTCAACCCCGTTATCGGTGTGTTTGCCGACAGAAAAGGGCTGGTCCGGTGGCTTGTGATCCTTGCCCCCACCATGACGGCCATTCCCATGTGTTTTCTCGGGGCGGTACCCTCCTATCCCCTGTTGATGATTCTGCTCTTCGTCGCCGGGATCAGTGTGGCATTGTACCATGTGCCGGCCCCGGTGCTCATCGCCCGGGCATCGGGCATGAAAAAGGGGAGGGGGATGAGTTTCTTCATGACAGGGGGTGAGGCGGCCAGGACCCTTGGGCCGGTGGTTGCTGTGGGCTCCGTCTCCCTGTTCGGACTGGAAGGAATCTATCCAGTGGCTGTCGTTGCCGTTGCAACCTCCCTGCTGCTCTATTTCAAACTGGAAAAAATCGAGCCCCCGGAGAAAAAGGCGGTCCGTCCGTCGTTTTTTTCCGGTTTCAACGAGATAAAACCCGTGCTGATACCCCTGTCGGGGATTTTGACGGCAAGGGCATTCATGCACTCTGCCATGGGGATATTCCTGCCGGTGTACATCGAACAGCAGACCGGCAACCTCTGGTATGCCGGCGCGGCCCTTGCCTTTTACGAGGCCTTTGGCGTTGCAGGGGTCTTGTCCGCCGGCATTCTCAGCGACAGAATGGGCAGAAAGAAGGTGCTGTTCGCCGCCCTTGTGGCAGCACCGGCGGCCCTGGCTCTATTTGTTGTCACCGCCGGTCCGGTCCGTTTTTTAATGATGATCGCCGCGGGGTTTGCCATTCTTTCAACGGCCCCTGTGATGCTTGCCATTGTCCAGGAGAACGCCCCCAACAACCCTGCAGCGGCCAATGGTCTCTACATGATGGTCTCTTTTGCCGTCAGGTCCGCCACCATTGTGGTGGTGGGATTCCTGGGAGATGTTACAGGCCTTTCCACCATGTACATGATCTGTGCCCTGGCCGGACTGGGAGCGATTCCGTTTCTCATGCGGCTGCCGACAATGGAATCTGAGTCAGATAGTACCTTGTAACACCCGTGAGCAGCGTGCTCACAACTTGTTTACCCAATTTGTGAGGCTTGAAGATCATGAGTGTAGCCTTATCGAAATACCTGGCCCTTCTTGTAAAAACGGAGGCCAGTGGAATACACTTTTAAAATCATCCTCAGCACGCCCATGATCCTTTTTAACCGTATAGCAGCTTCCCCGGCCAATGAGGTTAAAGCAGTTTGGTCAACGTTTTTATCCACCTGATAGTTTTACTGTATATCCAAGTTTTGATAATTCCTGTTTCAATATGTCTCTATGATCACCCTGTATCTCGATTTTTCCGGAATCCTGGAACCGGGAGAAAAACCTGACAAGAGCAGACGGTGCAGGTCTGACACATCTGCGGATTCATATCTTGGAACCAGGGCATCCCAGTGGGTGGCATAATATTCGATGGTTGAATCATTCATAACCAGTTTTTATACGGAACAGGTAAAACCGTCAAGAAAAGGTTTGGCTTCCCCCGGAATATGGGGAAGCCGGACGCGAATTATTTTTCCATGGCCCTGGGCTGAGAAATTTTCTCCAGCTCCGCCATGATTTTTTCTGGCCGGGCGGGTAGGTGGCAGATCCAGATACCGCAGGCGTGGTGGATGGCATTGATGATGGCCGGATGGGGGGCGGTGAGGGGCAGCTCGCCAATGCCCGAGGCACCAAAGGGGCCGCCGTTTTCCCTGGGAGTGCCCAGGTTGATCAGCTCCATCTCGTCGGGGATGTCTTCGATGTAGGGCAGCCCCGCCCCAAGGAGGGAGGAGTGTTTTTTGATGTTTTCAAAGTCTTCGCTCAAGGCCAGTCCAACACCCTGGGCGAGTCCTCCGTAAATTTGACCTTCCACCGTGGCGACATTGTTGATTTCGCCGATGTCAAAGGCAAAGGTGAATTTTTCCACCTTGACCTTGCCCGTGGTGATATCCACCGCCACCTCGGGCATGAACAGCCCGTACATCAATGCACCAAAGGGATTGCCCTGGCAGTTTTCGTCGCACATGGTGCCACCGGCGTTGGTCCAGGTGCCCGTGTACCGGACGGGAATCCTTTCCTGGACCATCTCCTTAAAGGTTCTGAAAGAGCCGTCCTCTTTTCTCATGGCATCCATGAGCTTTCTGCAGCCGTCTACAATGGCATTCCCCTTGACCACCTGGGAACTGCTCCCCGATGCGGCTCCTGCATTGGGGGCCCTGGCCGTATCGTTCATAACCAGTTCGATCTGTTCCGGAACAATACCCAAGGGTTTTAAGGCCTCGTGGCTTGTGCCCAGGGCCCCGATGTCTGCCCCCTGGCCATGGTCTTCCCAGTTGTTGTACAAGGTGATGCCCTCAGGGGTTAGCTCGATCTCGATGTCTGCCGTGTCCGGGCCGTCGTGGGTGGCCCCGAAGGTACCCAGGGCAATGCCCACCCCTTTTTTCACCGTGTCCGTGGATGCCTCTGCCGCCTTCTCCCTGGCCGCTTCATACCGGGACCTGACCGCAGCGATGAGACCGGGAAAGGCGTAAGCATCGGGGGTCTGACCAAAGGGAAAGGTGTCTCCCTCCCTGAGCACATTGATGTCCCGGAGATCAAGTGGGTCCACACCGATTTTTTCCGCCAGTTGATCCATGAGCACTTCCGTGGCCGTATAGGCCTGGGGGGCGCCGAAGGCACGGAAGGCGGATCCCCAGGTCTGGTTGGTGCAGACCGTGTAGCCCACGCCACGGATATGGGGAATCCCGTAGTTGCCCCCAATGAACTGGGTGCCCCGTTCGGTGAGCCGCTCGGAGAACTCCGAATAGGGGCCGTGGTCCACATAAAATCTCGATTCCATGGCCAGAATCCTGCCGTTCTCATCGGCCCCGAATTTAAGATGCATGTCAAAGGGGCACCGGTTGGGGGTATACGAGATGGTCTGGGCCATGTCGTACCCGAGAAAGACGGGCCGGTCCGTGGCCAAAACGGCGGCTCCGATCAGGGCCTCACAGGTGACACTGAGTTTGTACCCAAAGGAGCCGCCGGAGTTGTTCTGGATGATCCGGATATCCTTGGGTTCAAGGCCCAGGCCCGGGGCGATCTGTGACCGGTGAAAGTAGATCCAGATGCTCTTGGAGTGGATGGTGAGCCGCCGTTCATCGTCCATGTATCCGAAACCCACGTCGGGCTCCATGACCAGATGGGGCTGGCGCTGGAGATAGAAATCGTTTTCCACGGTCACCGGGGCACTCTCCATGACGGGGCCGGTCTCGTCACCTTTTCTCACCCGTTTCTCATTGTAGACGTTGGGGGTGCCGGGATGGATCTCAACGGCATCCTTGTCCATGGCTTCCCTGGCGCTCATGTAGGCGGGGAGTTCTTCCAGATCCAGGACCACCTTCCCGGCGGCGGCGTCGGCCTGGGCCTGGGTTTCGGCGCAGACCAGGGCCACCACGTCACCGTACATGAAGATTTTTTCATCGCAGAGAATGGGCCGGTCCAGACCGTCCTGGCAGGCGGTGGCCTGTCCCACGATCCGGTTGGTTCCCCTGACATCCTTTGCCGTGATCACCTTGAACACACCGGGCATCTTTTCCGCCGGGCCTGTGTCCAGGCCTTTAATAGCGGCATGGGAAACAGTGGACTGAACCATGGCGGCAAAAAGGGTGTTGTCCGGTAGTTTGTGCCTGAAATCCTCACCAAAATCCCAGGTGCCGGTGGCCTTGAAAACGGCGCTGGGCCGGGGATAGGAGGTGCCCCACACCTCTCCCTTCCGGCCCATGAGGGAAGAAAACCGGGCCATCTTTTTTTCTCCCCGCAGCACCCTGGCCGCGTCCATGACCGCGTCCACCATTTGCCTGTATCCGGTGCAGCGGCAGGCGTTTCGATGCTTCTGGTACCATTTGCGAACCTCTTCCCGGGTGGGATCCGGGTTCATGTCGAGAAACACCTTGGCGCTGAGGATGAACCCCGGGGTGCAGAAACCGCACTGAATGGCCCCATGGGTCACAAAGGCCCATTGGAGAGGATGAAGATCCGTGATGGTCCCCACACCTTCGATGGTGAGAAGCACGGAATCTTCAGGCACTTTTTTCCATTTGGTGACGCAGGAACGGACCAGCTTGCCGTTGAGAACCACATTGCAGGCCCCGCACTGGCCTTTGCCACAGCCCACCTTGGTGCCGGTCAGACCCGCATGGGAGCGGATCACGTCGGCCAGGCCGGTTTCCGGGTCTGCAATCAGGGTTTGGGGCAGGCCGTTTAGATAAATTTTTTTGTTCAGGTATTGGTGTGCCAAGTAAAACGCTCCTTTCGTGATATCACGCTGAAATGCCGCGATGATAGTTGTTAATATCAGATATTAACAATCGTTTTGTTCTTTAATTTTTAAATAATAAAATAATAATTACCGTTATTGACTAATACAATCAAAAATATACATTATAGGATATTTTAAGCAGTGTCAAAGGTTAATCGATTCCATGGTCAAAAGTCAAAATCAGGATGCCACGGACATGATTCACAAGGATGCTCTGATGATTCGTGTTGAGGAAAACGGACAAGAAAAGGGGCTCTCTGCCCGGGGGATTTTGATTGACAAAGGGAACGGGGCTGTACTACAAGATTACGGTGGAAAAAATAATGGACATTCCTGCCGGTGGTGGTGACGGCTTTTTTCCATAATCAGGGAACCTCTCCCCTGGAATTTACCGTGCCGGAAAGGCTTTCCCTGGACCTTCAAACCAGCGGTGACACAACCTTATCCGGACTCTCATATAAAAAAAATCAATGGAGGCCTTTGATGGAAGGTGTCAGTTTCACATGGGATCTGTTTCTTCTGCTGTCTGGCGCAGGTTTTCTGGCCGGGTTTGTCGATTCCATTGCCGGTGGCGGAGGCCTGATTGCCCTGCCGGTGCTTCTCTTCATCGGACTTCCTCCCCAGGCGGCCCTGGGTACCAACAAGCTCCAGGGAAGCTTTGGCACCCTTTCCGCCTCGTACCATTACATAAAAAAGGGCAGGGCTTCGTTACGAGGGGCCATCCCCGGCATCGTGTTTACCCTGGCCGGTTCCCTGGCCGGGGCTTTTCTGGTGCAGAGCCTTGACAGTCACATCATCGAGCCCCTTATTCCCGTTCTTCTGCTGGTGGTTTTTGTCTACACCTTCTTTTCCACACGCATCGGTTTTAACGAGAATCCTCCAAAAATGAGGGCATCTCTTTTTTATCTGCTCTTTGGCCTGCTGCTGGGATTTTACGAC
>DATFJZ010000043.1:0-4794 GCA_035268945.1 Desulfobacteraceae bacterium
CCAGAAACAAATATTTTGAGCATATACTCATTTGAAACCAAAGGAGAGAAACATGATAATCACCATTGCCAGCGGCAAGGGCGGAACCGGCAAAACAACGGTCAGTGTCAATCTTGCCGCCTGCGCAAAAGAAGACAATGCCGAGGTGTTTGACTGTGATGTTGAAGAGCCCAACGCCCATCTCTTTCTCAAGCCCCAACAGCTTGCATCGGAAGAGATATCCGCCATGGTTCCGGAAATTGACAGAAAAAAATGCACCCTGTGCGGAGAGTGCGAAACAATCTGCCAGTTCAGCGCCATTGCCATTGTGGCCGAAAAGATAATGACCTTTCCCGAAATGTGCCATTCATGCCGGGGATGCGCCATGGTCTGTCCGGAAAATGCCGTGACAGAATCATCAAGGCTTCTGGGCATGCTGAAACAGGGAAGAAGCAGGGAGGGAATAAAACTCACCTGGGGAGAATTGCGGGTTGGAGAAGCCATGTCACCGCCCCTCATCGAGCAGGTAAAAGGGCGAATCAACAGGGACAAGATCAATTTTGTGGATGCCCCCCCGGGCACATCCTGCCCTGCCATCGAGGCCATGCGGGATTCGGACTACGCCCTTCTCGTTGCCGAACCCACCCCCTTTGGCCTCAACGACCTGGCCCTGACCGTGGAGGCGCTTAAAAAACTAACCGTTCCCTTCGGCATTGTCATCAACAGGGCCGATGACACGGCCAGTGTCGTGGATGCCTATGCCGAAAAGGAAAACATTGAAGTTCTTGAGAGGTTCCCCTTTTCCCGGGAAGCCGCTGCTGTCTCTTCCAAGGGCCTGCTGCTCTCCGAAGAGATCCCCCGGATGAAGACCCTCTTTAACGACCTTTACGCAAAGGTCAAACAGAGGGCGGAACAGAAGAACACCGTAAAAGGGGGTGTAAAATGAAAGAGCTGACCATTATCAGCGGCAAGGGAGGAACCGGCAAAACCAGCGTTACCGCATCCCTTGCCTCTCGTGCGGAAAACCGGGTTGTTGTGGATGCCGATGTGGATGCTGCCAACCTCTTCCTGACCCTTTCCCATGACGTAGAGGAAAACTACTTTTTCAAGGGGGGAAAACTGGCAAGGATAGACCAGGAGCGCTGCAGCCAGTGCGGGGAATGCCTGGAACGATGCCAGTTCAATGCCATTTCCGAGGATTTTGTCATCGATCCCATCGCCTGTGAAGGATGCGGGGTCTGTGTGCACTTCTGTCCTGAACAGGCGATCCTCTTCGAACAGCAGACCTGCGGGGAACACTTCCTCTCCAGGACGGCCAACGGACCCATGATCCATGCCCGGCTGGGGATTGCCCAGGAGAACTCCGGCCTGCTGGTCAGCCTGCTGAGAAAGCAGGCAAAGGATATCGCCGCAAGGGACCATATCCCCCTTATCATCACAGACGGCCCTCCGGGGATCGGATGCCCGGTCATTGCGTCGATCACCAATAGCAGCGCCGTCCTCATCGTTACAGAACCTTCCATGTCAGGGATCCATGACATGGATCGGGTAAAACAACTGGCCGACCAGATGAATGTGCCTGTCCTGTTCTGCATCAACAAATCCGATCTCAACCAGGAAAAAACAGATGAGATCAAGGAAGCAGCAGCAGAAAAGGGTATCCGCTTTGCCGGAGAGATCCCCTTTGACAGGGATGTCATCGATGCCATGAAGCAGAAAAAGCCCCTTGTGGAATACTCCAGCGGGCCTGCGGCTGTTGCCGTCAAAGGGATATGGCGGAGGGTGTCGCAGTTTATGGACGAAACCAGTGAAACCATTTTTTGAAACATCTACAATAAGGAGAATCGAAATGAAAATTGCAGTAACGTCACAGGGAACAGATCTCAACGCAGAGCTTGATCCCAGGTTCGGCAGAACCAAAAATTTCATCATCGTCGATACGGAAACCCTGGACTTTGAGGTGAAAGAGAACAGTCAGAATCTCAATCTTCCCCAGGGTGCGGGGATCCAGGCGGGAAAAACCGTTGCCGCTACCGGTGTGGAGGCTGTTATAACGGGCAATTGCGGGCCAAAGGCCTTTAGTTTGCTGGAAGCGGCCAATATTCGAGTGATCACCGGTGTCAATGGACCCATCAAGGACGCCATCGAAAAGCTCAAGGCAGGAGAACTCAAATCTGCCGGCGGCCCCAATGTGGATGGCCACTGGGTGTAAGGGAAAAAACCCAGAAAACCTAGTATTTTTAAGCGTTGTTTTTTGGACACATTCTGGAGACTTTTTGGACATTTTATGAATGCCATAGAGCCAATTTGTCTCCAAGAAGTATAAATAATACGGACATTAAGAATATTGTATTTTTGAATTCCGAGGTCTGTTGTTCCACGTTTTTATTTTGAGCATACTGCTCATCACCATTAACCATAGAAATCTGATAAGGAATAAAACCATGAAATTTGCAATTCCCACCGCAATGGGCAAGCTCACTGCCCATTTTGGCCACTGCAGAGAGTTCTGCTTTGTTGATGTAGAAAACAACGAGATCAAATCCACAGAAGTTCTTGAGCCTCCCCCCCACGAACCCGGGGTGCTGCCCAAATGGCTCAAGGAGAAAAACGTCAATGTGGTGATCTCCGGGGGCATGGGGCAGATGGCAAAACAGCTCTTTGCCGAGGCGGGTGTGGATGTTATCACCGGTGCTCCGGTGGACACCCCTGAAAACATTGTTACCGACTATTTGAACAAGACCCTTGTCACCGGAGAAAATGAATGCGGGCATGACCCCAACTCTCCCTGCCAGCACTAAGGGCCCTAACCTCCCCCGTTGAACGGCAGCGTCGTCAGTACTTGTGCTGATCGCTGCCGCTCAACTCCTCCAGAAAAATACCCACTGCCCCCATCTGCCTCTTCGCACTGATATGGTGAACCTGTTTCACATTGATCTTCTGTTTATCCCATCAAAAAAACCAAGGAAATTGACATATCAAGCAAAACGTATTAGGAAGAAAGAGAAAAACCGCTATCAAAGGAGTGTTCCATGAAAATCAGAAAAGCAGTATTCCCCGTTGCAGGGCTTGGCACAAGGTTCATCCCTGCAACCAAAGCCATGGCAAAAGAGATGCTCCCTGTTGTTGACAAGCCCATTATTCAGTATGCCGTTGAAGAGGCCTTTGCCGCCGGCATCGAACAGATTATCTTTGTAACAGGCAGGGGGAAAAAGGCCCTGGAAGACCATTTTGACAGGTCCTTTGAACTGGAACTCACCCTGAGAAACAAAAAAAAGGAGGACCTTTTAAACCAGATAGAAGAGCTGGTGCCAAAGACCGGCACCATCGTCTACACCAGGCAGCATGAACCAAAAGGGCTGGGCCACGCCATCTGGTGCGCCAGGGACATTGTGGGTGACGAACCCTTTGCCGTGCTCCTGGCCGATGACATGATAAAGTCCAAAACCCCTGTGCTGTCCCAGATGATCCAGCGGTTTGACAGGCTCAGGGCATCCATTGCCGCTGTCATGGAGGTGGACAAAAATCAGACGGACAAATACGGCATTATCAAGGGCAATGAAACAGAGGACAACGTGGTCCGGATCAGAGGAATGGTTGAAAAACCAGATCCTGCCGATGCACCTTCCAACCTTGCCATCATCGGACGTTACATCCTTACCCCCCGGATCTTTGACCTGCTGGGAAAAAAGAAGGCCGGTGCCGGCGGTGAAATCCAGCTGACCGATGCCATGGAGGAACTGCTTGAAACCCAGCCCATCTTTGGCTACAAATTCGAAGGAACCCGGTTTGACTGCGGCGACAAGGCGGGGTTTCAGATGGCAAATCTCGCCTTTGCCATGGAGCGTCCTGAAATAAAAGAAAAGCTGGCAAACTTCATCAGCCAGATGGACCTGGACATTGGCAATTGACGGTCCGGAAGTTCCCTGTACTCGGCATGCCGACGGTTTGCCGGCAGCCCCGTCATGGACGGTCTGCCCATCGGCCACCCGGGGATGGAGTTCAGGCCCGCAATGGCCCGCCTCAGAATTTCGCCTTGTAAACGGTGTAACGGTGCATCACCTTGCTGACAAATTGTTTTGTCTCCTTGAACGGGGGGACGGCTCGGTACCGGTCAACCGCATCCGGACCGGCATTGTAAGCGGCAAGGGCCAGGGTCAGCCTGCCATTGTACCGCTCCACAAGCCGCTTGAGATACCGGGTTCCCCCCATGATGTTCTGGAGGGGATCAAAGGGGTCTGTTATTCCCAGGGCCTTGTAATTGTCCGGCATGATCTGCATCAGCCCCTTTGCCCCTTTTTTTGACTTTGCTTTTGGATCAAAACCGGATTCAGCTTCTATGACAGCCTTGATAAGGGATGCTTCCACATCGAACTTTCCCGCAGCCCGGAGGATGTGCCGGTCAAACCGGCCGGCACCGGCCGTGGACATTGCCCCTTCCCCGGTTTCCCGGATGTAAAGTTTGTACTCCGGGGAGGTGGGCACATTGGTGAAATGCACCACGCCGCTGCTGTCAACAAACATGTAAATATCGGCGGGAACCTGTCCTGGCACCAGCACCAATACCATGATGAGAAACAGTTTGCACCGGTACATGAACCCCCCTCTTGGCCATGGAAATTTTAAAATGTACCAGGTCAACGAATGGTATCTTTTATTTTTTCCATGGCGCTGAACCAGCCTCTTGATACCTTTTAAGAACCAGCTTTTCCGGGAATCCGGGTTTGGAAAGATACGGCACCATGGTTTTAAAAAAGGTGTTGACAAGGTTTTGAAAAACAGCCTCCTTGTCGGGATTCATGATAAAATTTCTCT
>DATFJZ010000044.1:0-3494 GCA_035268945.1 Desulfobacteraceae bacterium
TTTTTCAAGGTGCTGCAGGAACTGCCCGGGGATATCAACGAAGATCTCATTGTCGATCCGTCAAAACTGATCCGGCAGGAGGGAACCATCGTCAGGGCCGGCATTTCCGGTGAGGCGGAATCGGGTTACATCCGGATGGGGTTTGAGTTTCTGCACAACGGAGAAACAACCACCGTGTTGGTAAAGGGCCGGGAATGGGCCGTGTGGCGCCTCACCATGAGCCTTACAGGGGAAAAACCATGAGATCTGTTTCCTCCTTTCTCTTCTCGTCACTCCAGCTGCTTTTTTATCTTCTGCTGGCCTTTGGCGCCTGCTGCTGCATCGTGTTTACCCTTCTGATCTTTTCAGCGGCAAGAGATCTGCCCAAACTGCCCGACCCCTTGAGCCGGATCATTGAAATTCCCCCCACGGAGATATACGGCGCCGGCGGAGAGCTGCTCACCTCCCTGGGGGGCAGGGAGTCCATCCCCCTTGACAGGGTCTCCCCGGATTTTCTCAATGCCGTGGTGGCCACGGAAGATCACCGCTTTTTCCAGCACGACGGCATCAACAAGCTGAGGACCGTCAAGGCCCTGTTTATTACCCTGTTCAAGCCCGGCCAGATCCAGGGGGCATCCACCATCACCCAGCAGCTGGCCAAGAACCTCTTTTTCAGTTTTGAACAGTCCTACCTGCGAAAATTCAAGGAGCTCCTCATCGCCCTGCAGATCGAGGCCACCTCCAGCAAGAGGGAGATCCTCCACGCCTACATCAACCAGATCTACTTCGGTGCAGGGGCCCAGGGGGTGGAAAAGGCCTCCCAGGTTTTTTTCGGGAAGTCGGCGGCGGATCTTCTGCCCGGCGAAGCGGCCCTGCTGGCGGGACTGCCCAAATCACCCACCCGGTACAACCCCTACAAACACTACGACAGGGCCCTGGAGCGGCGCAGGGTGGTGCTGAACCGGATGGTGGACGTGGGGTATCTTACGGCACTGGATGCGAGAAAGATCCTGGCCGAAACCCCCCGGCTCCACTCGGATTATGCCGATTCCAGAACGGGCAGCTATTTTCTTGATACCTTGATCAGCCGGCTGGTGGACAAGTACGGCGAAGAGGTGGTGTTCCACGGTGGCATAAAGGTCTATTCCACCCTGGATTCTTCCTTCCAGGCGGCGGCAAAATCCGCAATGGAAAAGGGTATGGCAAGGCTTGACAAACTCATGGGCCTGGACAAAGAGGACCGGCCAAAGCCCCAGGGGGCACTGGTGGCCGTGGACACAGGTTCCGGTGCTGTCAAGGCCATGGTCGGTGGGAGGAACTACTACAAAACCGAGTTTAACAGGGCTGTCAACAGCCGCCGCCAGCCTGGATCGGGCTTTAAACCCTTTCTCTACTATACCGCACTGGAAAACCTCGGCCTCCACGGGGCCAGCATGGTGAACGACACCCCGGTGAGCATTGACATTACCGGCGCCCCCTCCTGGCAGCCCGAGAATTTTGGCCGGAAAAACAAGGGGAGGATGATGCTGAAAAACGCCCTGACCCATTCGGTGAACACCATTGCGGCAAAGCTTGTCAGGGAAACAGGCCCGGCACCGGTCATTGCCACGGCAGAAAAGTGCGGCATAAAAAGTCCCATGGAGGATGTCCTGTCCGTTGCCCTGGGAACTTCCGGGGTTACCTGCCTGGAGATGGCATCGGCCTTTGCCACCTTTGCCTCGGGCGGGGTTAGACACGAGCCCTTTTTCATATGGCGGGTGGAAGACGCCTTTGGCAGGGTTGTGGATGAGCATCTGGTCCAGGAGGAGATGGTGCTGGACCCGGAAACCACCTTTCAGATTATCGATATGATGGCATCGGTCATTGACACAGGATCTGGACGATCCATCCGGAGCGCCGGTTTCACGCGGCCCGCCGCAGGAAAAACAGGCACAACAGACAACTACAACGATGCCTGGTTTACAGGATTTACCCCTTCCCTGAGCACCTCGGTGTGGACGGGGTTTGACAAACGAAAGATGCTCACCATGGCAAACGGTGTGGGTATTACAGGGGGGCGCAGTGCCGCCCCCATCTGGGCGGACTTCATGGAACAGGCCCTGGCCGGTCAGCCCGAGAGAAAATTCAAGGTGCCGTCGGGGATCCGGTTTGAAACAGCCGACCCTGGGACGGGGTGTGCCGTTGGTAAGGATACGGAAAGAGAGGTGTTTGACATTCCGTTAAAAGAAGATCAGGCTCTCTGCAGGGGGGAAGAATGATCCGGCTGATCCGCAACGCTGCCCTTCGCCTGTGCATTGCCGCAGCAGCGGGAATTCCCCTTCTGCTGGTCCTGCTGCCCCTTGGGGAGCGTGTTTTTCCGGGCATGAATCCCATGGCGGCAGCAGGGGTTGTTTTTCCGGGACTCTATCTTGTCAGCGGCTACGCCATGGGCTTCGCCGCCCGCAAGAGGATAGCAGCCATTGTCCGGGAGGCGGAAACCTGGACCAGGGCCGGCATTTATCAAAGGGCCCACCGCTGCTATGTCAAGGGGTTAAGAATCTACGACTCTTTCCTTCTCTCCCCCTGGCAGTCAGAAAAAACAGCCCGGCGGCTTTCCGGCGCCATGGCCCGGTTCTCCCTGGTGGCCCCGGTAAGTGATCCCTGCTTTGACAGGGCTGTGACGGCTTTTCTGCTCAAGGAGCCCTTTGAAGAGGAGATTGCCCTCTTGTGGCTGAAAAAGCTCTGCAATACCCAAAGCCTCGATCCTCTGGACCATGAACTCCTGTCTCGCCTGGCAGGGGTTGACGTTAAAAATCCCAGAATCACCACGCTTCTTGCAGACATCTTCCTTGAACTGAACATCACCGATTTTGCCGCCAGGAAGGTGTACCAGACTGTGCTGAACAACTCCCTGGCAGACAGCACCACCCGAACCCTCATCCAGGAGCTCCTCGACGAGCAGGAAAATATTTCTCCGGAAGGGCGGTTCTTTTCCCCGGGCCCCCAGCCGGACCCCCCAAAAGAGCCCCTGGTAAAAACAGTGAAAACCTCCGCTGCAAAGGGGATGCGCCTTGGGGCAGAACTGGTGAAAACCGTCTGGATTCTGGGAAAAAAGGCCAGAACAGGTTTGCTCTTCTGGATCGGTTTCGTAAAACAACGGCCGGGGGCAAGGCTTGCTGTCAAAGGAGGCCTTGCCCTTGCTGCCGGAGCACTCCTGGTCATTTTTATGGTCAATACCATCAGCCATCTCATGCCCGGAGAGGTGCCGGCAAAAAAGAAAACAGAGATCCCCCTGGAAACAGCAAAACCCTTTACCATCCAGGTGGCTGCCTATTTAAAGAAAAAACATGCCGGCGCCTATGTTGCCAGGTTAACGGAGAAAGGGCTGAACGCCCACCAGACCCGGGCTGTTGGCGGCGGCAAAACCTGGTACCTTGTCAGGGTAGCCAGTTTCCCCGATAAAAAAAGCGCTGCAGAGTACGGCCGGCAGCTCAAAAAGAGGGGAATCATCAACGATTTTTTTGTGGACAACAAAG
>DATFJZ010000045.1:0-3940 GCA_035268945.1 Desulfobacteraceae bacterium
TTTCTCAAGGCCCAGCGAAAACCGGACTATATCTTTGATGTGATCACGGAAAAGAACGAGGCCCCGGCTGCGGAAATCAACGACGACAATGATGAAAAATACCAGGCGGCCCTGGAATTTGTCGTTGTCAACCGCCAGGCCTCCATTTCAGGGGTCCAGCGAGCCCTCAGGGTGGGATACAACAGGGCGGCAAGAATCATTGACCTGATGGAGAAAAGGGGGATCATCGGCCCGTCTGACGGTGTCAAGCCCCGTCAGGTTCTGGTTCAGCGCCTGGACGATCTGTAGTAAGGCAAAGAACCCTCCGACGTCCTCGTTCCTGACAGGGCAGCCGTTGGGGGCGGCGATATTCTAAAAACTTGATAATCGAGTTTTAGGCTCGTATTATGATCAATACCCGATTTTCATTTCAACAGGCCTTCCAGTCTTACGGCCCGCTGTCTGAGCAGGTGGTCGGCAAGGACAAGGGCCACCATGGCCCGGCAGACAGGATTGATCCTTGGTATGGCCGAGATGTCATGCCTCCCCCTCGTCGAGATCACCGCTGGGTTCCCCTCCCCGTCAATGGTGGTCTGCTCCGTTGAAATCGAGGGGATGGGTTTGACATGGACCCTGGCAACAATGTCATCACCGTTGGAGATGCCGGCCAGGATTCCCCCGGCGTTGTTGGTCTCAAACCCCGCCGTTGTGATGGGATCGTTGTTTTCAAACCCGGTCATGGAAGCGGCCCGGCACCCGGCCCCGATTTCCACGGCCTTGACAGCACCGATCCCCATGAGGGCCTTTGCCATCTCGCCGTCAAGCTTGTCAAACACCGGGTCCCCAAGGCCGGCTGGGACGTTCTTTGCCACGATCTCCACAACACCACCAAGGGAATCCCCCCGGGCCTTGACCCGGGCAATCTCCTTGTCCATTTCTGCTTCGGCCTCTGGATCCGGGCACTGCAGCCGGGTTTCATGGGGGTGTGCCCAAGACTGTTTTTCCGCAAAGATGCCGCCAAGGGCCACGGTATACGCATCAACGGTGATGCCGTAATGGTCCAGGAGGGCCGTTGCCACGGCCCCTGCGGCCACCCTTGCCGCCGTCTCCCTGGCCGAGGCCCTGCCGCCCCCCCGCCAGTCACGGATCCCGTACTTTGCCTGGTAGGCGATGTCCCCGTGGCCGGGCCTGAAAAGGTCGGCATTTTTCGCATAGGCCCTTGAGTCGGCATCCCTGTTTTTTATCATGATCATGATGGGCGTGCCCGTGGTGACCCCGTCAAAGCAGCCCGACATGATTTCGGGGATGTCCGGTTCCCGCCGGGATGTGCTGGCACTTCCCGTGCCGGGCTTTCTTCTGTCCAGGGCTTCCTGGAGAATCTCCCGGTTCATGGCAATTCCCGGGGGACACCCCTGGACAATCACCCCCACCCCCTTTCCATGGGATTCGCCAAAGGTTGATATGTGAAATAGTTTTCCAAAACTGCTACCTGCCATTGTCGATTCTCCTTTTGATCTGGTCTGCCACCCCGTAAACATCCTCAAGGGAGGTGTCCACGGTAACGTCGGCTGCCCGCCGGTAGAGAGGGGTACGCTGGCTTAAGGTTGCCGCCACCTCCTGCTTCATCGCCTGTCCCGTCAGGGAGGGCCGCAAATCCAGCGAGGCGGCATCACCGGTGATCCGGCGGATGATGATCGCTTCCGGAGCGGTGAGCCAGACAACGGTTCCGTTCAGCTTCATGAAGTCGACGTTGTCACGGTCAAGGACGATGCCGCCGCCGGTGGCCACCACACAGCGCTCTGTCCCCGCCGTATCGTTCAACACCCGCTTTTCCAGCGTCCGGAACCCCTCCCATCCCTTTTGTTTGACGATCATGGCGATGGTCCTGCCGCACTGCTCCTGGACAAGGTGGTCCGTGTCCAGAAAAGCCACGTTGAGAAGGTCGGCAAGGATTCTGCCGACGGAGGTTTTGCCGGTTCCCCTGTAGCCTGTTAAAAAGATCCTCAACGACTCCGTTGATTTCGGTTCCGTTGATTTCGGTTCCGGGGGATCACAGGGCATCGAAAATCTCCCAGAACCGGGGAAAGGATTTGGCCACACAGCGGGGATTTTCAACCACAACGCCGGACACCTTGAGGCCGGCCACGCCAAAGGCCATGGCGATCCGGTGGTCGTTGAAGGTCTCGATGACCGCCCCTGCAGGGCGCCCCCCGGTAACCGAGAGCCAGTCGTCCCCCTGGTCTGCCTGGATGCCCATTTTCGTCAGCTGGGAGACCACGGCGTGGATCCGGTCGCACTCCTTATCCCTGAGATGGCCGATGTTGCGGATCGTGGTTCTGCCCCTGGCAAAGGCAGCAACAACGGCCAGGGTGGGCACCACGTCGGGGATATCGGCCATATCAACGTCCACGGCGGTCAAGGGGCCGCCCCTGACACCGACACTGTTGGTTTCAAAGGCCACAGAGCAGCCCATCTGCCGGAGAATATCGAGAAAGCGAAGATCCCCCTGGCAGGAATCCCCCGCCACATTGGCCACCCTGACCATCTCTCCGGAAAGGGCCCCTGCCGCCCAGAAATAGCTGGCATTGGAAATATCCGGCTCCACCGCCACCTCGCCGGCAAGGTAGCTCTGGCCCCCCGGCACATGGTATTCCAGATCGTTGGTCCGGACAACGGAAACGTGGAATAGTTTCATCACCGCCATGGTGATGTCGATGTACGGGGAAGAGACCGGGGGGGAAATCAGAGAGACGGACAGTCCCTGTTTAAAACAAGGGCCGGCCATGAGAAGGGCCGAGAGGTACTGGCTGCTCCTGGAGCAGTCCAGACAGACAGCCCCCCCTGTGGCCGATTTTCCGTTGATGATCACCGGTGGGGTACCACTGCCCTGCCGGGAAACGGCCTCGACCCCGGCCTGGGCAAGGGCGTTTAAAAGGTCCCCCATGGGCCGCTGCTGCATCCTCTCGTCCCCGGTAAGCTCGCAGTCCGAACTGCCAAGGGCGGCAACCCCGGCCAGAAGCCGCATGGAGGTGCCTGAGTTGCCAAGGTAGATGGGCTTGGAACATTGCCCCGGCTTTCCGTTCATTCCCGTGACACCCAGGGTGCCGTCCGGGTTGTGGGTGATCCCCGCTCCCATGGTTTCCAGGGCGGAAACGGTATGCCGGAGGTCTTCACTGTCCAGAAGGTTGGTGATGGTGGAATCTCCCCTGGCCAGGGCGGCGCAGATGGCAACCCTGTGGGAGATACTCTTGGAACCTGGGATGGAGACCGTTGTCTCGTTAATGGGTCTTGTTTTAACCGATTTTGCTTTCATACCAAATTCTCCAGAACTGTTTTTCGCATAATATCCACAGGGGCCTTTAAACCGGTGAACAGCTCAAACTGGGCCGCTCCCTGGCAGACAAACATGGAGACCCCGTCAATGGTGGTACACCCCCGGCGTTTGGCCTCCTTGAGCATTTTTGTCTCCAGGGGATTGTAAACAATATCCATGACAACCATTCCTCTTTTGAAAAAATCCCCGTCCACCGGGGAGGTGTCAACATCCGGGGTCATGCCCAGGGAGGTGGTGTTGATGACCATGTCCGGGGCAAGGCTACCCAGCTGTTCAAGGGAGACAAACTCCCCCTTGACCTGCTCTGCCAGGGCCCGGCCCCTCTTTTCAGACCGGTTGGCAACAAAGAGCACCCCTTTTTCCCTCTGCATGCCAGCGGCAACGGCCCGGGCCGCCCCCCCTGCCCCGAGGATGCAGACCTTTTTTCCTGCTATCCGGCCGATCCTTTTCAGGGGCTCAACAGCCCCCTGGCAGTCCGTGTTGTACCCGATGAGCCGGTTGTCCCTGTTGACGATGGTGTTGACGGCCCCCGCTTCCAGGGCAAGCCGATCCACCCGGTCGAGCAGGGGAATCACCTGTTCTTTGAAGGGAATGGTCACGGACACCCCCTGGATGCCAAGGGATTTG
>DATFJZ010000046.1:0-4675 GCA_035268945.1 Desulfobacteraceae bacterium
CATTGCCGGCCGGTAATCGGCAACGGCGGCCACCTTGATGACAATGTCCGCCGTTTCCATCCTGGAGAGAATCCCATCGGCCATGTCGGCGGCTGTCTCCACATTGACCCGGTCAACACCAAAGGGGGTATCCAGCATCACAGGGCCGGAAACCAGGGTGACGCTGGCTCCTCTTTTTTCAGCAGCATCGGCAAGGCAGTACCCCATCTTTCCCGACGAGTGGTTGCTGATATACCTGACAGGGTCGATGGCCTCCCTTGTGGGGCCGGCGGAGATGAGAACGTTTTTTCCCTTTAGATCTTTGCGGGTCAATGCGTGCACCACCCTGTCAAGGATCAGCCGGGGGTCAGGCAGTCGCCCCGCCCCCGAGGTGTTGCAGGCAAGCTCCCCGGTACCCGGTTCCACAATGACAAACCCGTCCTCTTCCAGGATATCGAGATTCCTCTGGACGGCCCTGTTGTCATACATGTTGGTGTTCATGGACGGACAGATGATCCGTTTGGAGGTCACCGCCAGGATCATGGTGGAGAGGGCATCATCGGCAATGCCTGCGGCCATTTTCCCGATGCAGTTTGCCGTTGCCGGGGCGACCACAAAGGCATCGGCCTGTTCGGCCCAGTCAATGTGCCGGACAGAAGCGTCTTCCCCTTGAAAAAGGTCCACACAAACGCTGTTTTCCGAGAGCACCCGGAAGGTCATCTCGCCGACAAACTCCCGGGCCGCCCTGGTCATGACCACCCTTACGCAGGCCCCGGCCTTTTTAAACAGCCGGAGCAGTTCAACGGCCTTGTACGCAGCAATGCCGCCGGTAACACCAAGAACGATATTTTTATTTTCAAGATTCATAACGATCCGGCAGGGGTTTTCCCTCTCCGCCTTTCAATTAGCAGCCTGGACTTGATCATAAGGTCGGCCCATTCCGCTGGTTGGTCAGTTGAAAAGATCCTGCTCGTTTTCACCGGAGGAAGACGAGGGTATCGTCTCCAGGGTCGGTGCCACGCCGGCCTCCACATAGGTGTACATGTTCTGCTCCCGGATGGTGATGACAGACCACCTTGAGCTCTTCTGAAAAACCATGATGGTGGAAACCGGGGACTTGATCTGGCTGACAATGGACCAGTTGTCCTTGAGCATGTTGTTGGTGAAGAAATTGTGCAGAGACCGTTTTTCCACCCTGCCTTTGAGGGTGATGATACCCGACGTGTATCCCGGGGTACTCACCACAACGGTGGCTTTGTCAACCACCTTGAGCTCCTTTGGTATGAGGATATCGTCAAAATCATAGTAAACAGCGGTGGCCTCCCTGTTTTTTGGCTTGTTTGGTTCTGATTTACCCTTCATGGCACCGGCACAGCCGGAAACCAGTATGGACATAGCCAGAATAAAACCAATTTTCATACTGCTTTTTAAAAAAAAGCCCATTGCGGTTAACCTCCTTGGTCACACAATTTATTTTCAATCCATGGCAACAGCCGGCCATGCCGGCCATCGCCGCATTATTTCTTTTCCTAAACGCAAAAAACCCAGACTGCTTTTTAACCCGATTTCCAAGAAAAGTCAAACCTGCTCTCCGGCAATCAGTAATTCTACCAATTCAGCGACGTTCATGGCACCAGTGAACACATCCTTGTGTTATTTCCCGTTGCCGCGCGTTTTCAAATGGCCGGAGGCGTTGAGAGGGCGGCTCAATGGTGGAGGATCATTGCCGTGGGGAATCGGTGGTGTGAGAATTTTCCATGCCTGCCATGGCAGCCGACACCAGGTTGACAGCAAAGGGAAGGTGGAGATCGGAAACAGGTATGATCTGCCCCTTTGCTTTAAAAGAGGGGATCTTCAACATGCCTGCCAGGGGAAATTTCTGGATGGATCGTTTTTCCGGCATCCCCAGGAACGCCTCCTGGGTAATGACCATGAGTCGTGCATGCCGGCATCCGAACACGGCAAGGTCGTCGGCTGCCTGGTCAAAATACCGTTCACTGGTGGCATCCACAACAATGAGGTTGTCCTGGGAGGCAGCGTATTCCGGTTTCAGCAGGGGCAGGTACCAGTATCCTTCTGCAAAAAAAGGGGATTCCACCCGGGAGGCAAGGTCATTGGTAAGGTTTTCAAGGTAGGCGTCAATATCCTCGCCGTTCATGTAGGTTTTCTCCCATGCGTTCACCTTGTTGGCACCGTACTCTTCAACCATCTGGTTTCGGGTGGTCAGATGGATAAATTTTTCATCCACCCGGTTATCAACGGTGACCAGGGAGCCGTGGGCCGCCTCGCCAAAGAAGATGTTTTTGGTTGCGATCTTTCCTGCCTTGTCAAATTTCCTGGTGAAATCCAGTCCGGTTCCGTCGGGGGGAGAGAGGTAGAGCATGGTTCGGTAAGCACCATTGGCCGCCATCACCCTGGCAGCGTCCCGGGCAAGATCGGTATCGTTGAGCATGTCGCCAATCACCTGCCCGCTTCGTTTAAAATGGGTTTCAAGGTCAGCAGCCTTGGCGGGTTCGCTGAACTGCCACGCCTTGAGGAGCATCAAGACTAGTCCCGCATACAATGCACTGCCGCCAACCCCTTCAACATCGCTGTTGACAATGTACCTGCCCATGGGAAAGGCTTCCGCCTCCATTCCCTCCACGATGGCTCTCGGGCCGAACCAGCCAATATCACAGATGTTTTCTCTGTCAAGTTCATTGGGAAAGTGCAGGCTCTGGCTGAAGGAAGCCACAGCCATGATAATGGCATCCCCCTTGACGGAATCAAGGGCCTCTCCCCTTTGTAAAACCCGCATTCGGCAGGGAAGAAAGCGAAACAATTTCCCAACGGTGTTTCGAACCGCTGCATCGGCGGTGTTGTCCATGGGAAAGAAGAGCAGTTCCAGATCTCGTTCCCGGTCAAACAGGGCCTGGGAAAAGGTTTCCAATGCCTGTTCTTCATAAGAGACAAAAGATTCCAGGGGATCTGTTCCGGCCAGTTTCCAGGCAAGATGTTTCATCAGGGAGAAATACTCCCTGGTCCGACGGGTGAACCCCTGGTTTTCCTCCCATGCCAGGGAATCGTTGACATCCAGCGTCAGCACAGGGACATTGGAGAGAAGATCCTCCCTGTGCCTGACATTGAAAAGCTCACCGGCCGGGCTGAATTCCGCCGGGGCAACGGACCGTGAGGTGGTGACGGATTTGGCCCGGTTCCTGGGATAGTCATCGGCCCTCCTGCCCATGGCCCTTGCCGAGTAAAAGGCCAGCATGTAGTAGAAGACAAGGTCGGCAAAGGGTTGAAAACAGTCGGCGCATTTGGGCAGCACAAGGAGATTGCCATGGCTGAGCTGTTCGACGGTTTCCAGCCGGCTGCCCTCGTAGGTGACGGCAAAAAAGGGAATATTTTCCTTGTCGAGAAAGCTCATCACCTCCACCGCCTCGAGGATGCGCTCCCGGTCCGTTGCATTGACAATGAGAAAGGTTTTGTCGTTGTGCAGGTAAAGCAGGTCCATCTCGATGTCCCGGTAGTCAATTCCCTTTGCCATCACCGACCAGGTCAGCTCCTCCATTTTCATGGCAGCTTCATGGCCGCATCCCCTGGTGTGGAGGGCATCGATGACAACGAACATGTCCGCACCGACATGGGCAGCGGACAATTTTTCAGCACACTGTTTCACCGACGGATCCGAGAGCACCTGCCGGACAACCCCGGGAATCTGTTTGATGCTGCCGTAAACGGTCTGGTCCAGTTCCAGTTCCATGAGATCGGAACAGAGCCACAGCATGAAAAGATCCACCGCCATGACAGAACAGAAGGTACTTTTAACAGCAGGGATGGTGACCTCTTCTCCGCTCATCACTGGAACAATGCCGCAGCTTTTTTTGGCAACAAGGGCCATATCACCAAAGGTTTTTTCCGTTACCCCGGCAAAGAGAACGTTCAGGGAGAGGAGATCCCTGGCAATCTTTACCATCTCTGCTGTTGTGGCGCTCCAGCTGACCAGGAGCACAAAATCCCTTTCCGGCTCTATCAAGCGGCTGAGCATATCCACCTGCACCGGTTCGATGCAGACCACCTGGACTTTTTCAAGAAGGGTTTTTGCGAAGCCTGCAGCAAACATCGATGCATGGTTCGAGGTGCCCATGCCGATGAGAAGAATCCTGTCCAGGTTTTTCAGGTTTTTGCCGAATTTCCGCTTCATCGGGGTGACATTGACGGGAAACCCACTGAAGGAACCATCCTCGAGAAATTTTGTCCCCAGCTGATTTTCCAGCAGGGTTGGCACCTCTTCCAGGTGGGATTCAAAAAAGGATTTGTCAAGATCCTTGTGAACATGGGGAGGGGTCAGGTTGATGGATTTGGGTTCAATCCGGTGGAGGATGCGGCCGTTAAAGTCAAAAATCCTGATTTCCCGCATCAAACCACCGTTTCGAAAACAGGTCGAGATCCTGGCGAACACCTCTTCCCCCTCCAGGGCGTAAACCTCCACGGCAAAGGCGGACAGCACCTCTTCAATGCGCTGTGCATACTCGTTCTCCGCCTTTTTCACCTCTTTTGCCGGGGCACCGCTCTCTTTCAGCCCGCGCAGGATCTCATCTTTCTCCTTGATCAGTGTTTCATATTTCGTGGTCACATCGATGATCATGGACTGGTGAAAAAGACCCATGGCAGCGTTGATGTCGGAAACCACCATGAAATCGTCGGTGGACCG
>DATFJZ010000047.1:0-3164 GCA_035268945.1 Desulfobacteraceae bacterium
ATTTCCGGCTTTCCCTGGTCGCAGCCCTGTTCAAGATGTTGTTTTTACCAGCGGCAGGCGTCGCTTTCATGGCGCTGTTCGGGGTGACAGGGGTTTCTTTCCAGGCAGGTCTGATCTTTTTTACCCTGCCCACGTCAACGGCTATCTATGTCCTCTCTTCCCAGCTGAACAGCGATACGGACCTTGCTGCCGCAACCATTGTTTTCTCCACCCTGTTTTCCATTGTTCCCATGTCAGCGGCCCTCCTGTTAACCGGATGATCCGTGCCGGTGCGGTAAAAAAACAATCGGCCTTGATCATAACACCTGCCTGCCCTTTTGCCCCTCTTCCATGGTGCGACAACAGGCACATCGTTCACTATACACCTGTCATCGCACCTATTCATTTTTTTCGTTCCTTTATGGTTTGGCATATCCAATCGATCATGTCGGTTGTTTTCCAATGAGCTTTTTTAAGGAATCGACCCAGATAAAGCTGAGGAACCATGCATAGGCATAGGTTCCAATGAGGATAAAAACAAAGGCCTTGACAATGTCCATGCTCGAGCCGTCCAGGGAAAATCCCGGAACATAACCGAAGAGCAGGGGGCCAAGGTAGAGAAACTTGGCAAATTTAAACGAGGTGAACGCCGTGCGCCACATGTTGGCCTTGGCAATGGTGGCACCGGCAAAGGCGGCAATGCACACCGGCGGTGTGATATTGGAATCCTGGGAGAGCCAGTAGACGATCATGTGGGCGGCCAGCTGGTTGACACCGAGGTGGGTCAGGGCGGGGACCGCCACAACAGCGGTGATCAGATAGGCGGCCGTTACGGGGACCCCCATGCCCAGCACCAGGGAGGCCAGGGCGATCAGCAGGATGGTCAAGAGCAGGGAACCACCGGCCAGCTGGATCATGATGTCGGCAAAGGTGAGCACCAGGCCGGAAAAGGTCAGAACACCGATGATAATGCCGATAACCCCCACGGTGGCGCCGATTTTGAGGCTGTTTTGCGTGCCTTCCCTGGCCGCCTGGACAAATCGTTTCGGGCCGATGCGGGTATCCTTTCGCACCCAGCTGACGGCAATGCAGGAAAAAAGCCCCACAATGGCCGAGTAGCCGGGGGAGTAGCCCTTGAGCATCAAAATGGTGATCAGCACCAGGGGGACGATGTAAAACCACTCTTTTTTGAGGATCTCCATGGCGCTGTGCTCGGATTTTTCTCCGACAATGTTGAAGCGTTTGGCCTCGTAGTGAACCATGACAAACACCGAGAAGAAATACATGAAGGCGGGAAAAATCGCCACCAGCATGATCCGGGAGTAGGGCTGACCGGTGAGCTCGGCCATGATGAATCCCCCGGCTCCCATGATGGGGGGCATGAACATCCCGCCGATGGAGGCGGCCGGTTCGATGCCGCCGGCCACGTGGGGCCTGAAACCGGCCTTTTTCATCATGGGAATGGTAAAGGCGCCGGTGGATACAGTATTGGCAATGGCGCTGCCGGAAATGGAGCCGAACAGGCCGCTGGCAATGACGGAAACCTTGGCCGGGCCGCCGATCTTATGGCCCACCGCTGCCAGGGGCCAGTCAATGAAGAACCGCTGGGCCCCGCATTTTTCCAGGAACGCGCCAAACAGAACAAAGAGGATCACATAGGTTGCCAGAACATTGGCCATGATACCGAAAACGCCGTCGCTCTTGTAAAAAATGCTGGTGCACATCTCGTTGAAAGGCGCACCGGCATGGGAGATGATGTAGGGCGCCTTGTAACCGTACACACCGTAAATCAGCATCACGACGCCGATGATGACAAACACGTTGCCCACCACCCGCCTTGCCAGTTCAATGCCGATGAGCACACCGACCATGGCCACGGCCATGTCAAAAGGGGTTTCCGCGCCGGTGCGGTAGTTGATCGCCTCAAAGTTGACGATCCAGTACCCGATGCAGAAGATCGACAGCAGCAGAAGGATGTAGTCCACCACCCGCATGAAGGTGGATTGGGATTTGTACAGCAGAAAGATCAGAACATAGGTGATGATCACGTAGATGCCCCTGTGGTACTGGGTGGATGCCGGCTGGATCAGGGCGGCATAGGAGTAGAACAGGACAAGAAACACCGCGCAGACATCAAACACTGCTTTTTCAAATCGATTTAAGTTTTCGTACACTTTAGGCCACCTGTTTTTAGGATTCCGGGTTCATTCTCCTGGCGGACAAGAGGACTGCTTGCTGGTCAGGAACCTGGAAAACCAGGCTCCTTTGGTAAAGATGAAAGGCCGCCATGGGTTTTGGTATGGACCGTAACGGTCCATGGCGGCCTCTGTGGTTGTCTATAAAAGACCCTTTTCCTTCCAGAACTTTTTGGCGCCCGGGTGGATCGGGGTGACAATGCCCTTGACACCGGTTTCGATGGCCATCTCTTTGAATGTCGACTTCTGGGCTTTCATGTGTTTCAGTCCCTCATCGGTGTAGATAAGGGAGAGCACTTCGTAGACAATGTCGGCGGGGACGTCGGCATTGGCAACCCACAGGGCGGAATCCTGGAACGATGGCGAATCGTAGTCAACTCCCTTGTAGGTTCCTGCAGGAACGGTGAGTTTGGAAAAATAGGGATACTCGTCATAAAAGCCCGAGGCCTTGGCATCGGCCTCCAGGTTGACAAGCTCTATGTCGTTGGTCTGGGCAGCCATGATCACAGCACCGGAAGGAAAGGCGGTGAACAGCCAGAAAGCGTCCAGCTGGTTGTTGCCGAATGCCTGGGCGGCATCGTTGTATCCCATGGCGTTACGTTCGATTTTATCCCATACACCCATGTGGTTGAAGAAGAGTTCACAATTGGCAAAGGCACCGGAACCGGCATTGCCCACGCCGACTTTCTTACCCTTCAGGTCTTTTACGCTCTTGATGCCTGAACCGGAACGGACCACCAGTTGGGCTGGTGCGCCGTAAAGATAGGAAACGGCCATGACATTGTCGTAGACCCTGGTGTCATTTTTCATCTTGCCTTTGCTGCCAAGCCAGACATGTCCCGAGTAGACAACGCTCATGTGCTGGCGACCGGAATTGGTTTTTCGTAAATTTTCCACGGATCCGGCAGAAGACTGGGCCTGGAGTCTGAAATCGTCAGCCGTTTTAATGGGTTTGTACACCTGGATACTGTTGGCAACCACCTGAAAGGT
>DATFJZ010000048.1:0-4160 GCA_035268945.1 Desulfobacteraceae bacterium
TGAAAAAGATCGTTACCCTCAAAGAGCTTCTCGTGTCATCGGAATTTGCCGCCTCGGATTCAAAACTGACCCTGGGACTGGGCAAGGATATCTTCGGTATCCCGGTGACGGCCCGGCTGGAATCCATGCCCCACCTTCTCATTGCCGGTGCCACCGGCACGGGAAAAAGTGTCGGGTTGAACGCCATGATCACCAGCATCCTGTACAAGGCAGATCCCACCGAGGTGAAATTCATCATGGTGGATCCCAAGAGGATTGAATTGTCCGTGTATGACGGGATTCCTCATTTGATCTCCCCGGTGGTCACGGACATGAAAAAGGCCACCAATGCCCTTTTTTGGGCCGTCCGTGAGATGGAACGGCGTTACGAGCTTTTGGCTGAAACGGGGATGCGCAACATGAAGCAGTACAATGCCATGGTAGAGAAAATACAGCGAAAAGCGGAAAAAGAGGGGCGTCTGGAAGAGGGTTCTGACCATGGTGACGGCCAGGACCCGGAACCCCTGCCTGAAAAACTTCCCTATCTGGTGGTAATCGTCGATGAGCTGGCAGATCTGATGATGGTGGCCTCAAGGGATGTGGAATCGGCCCTGACCCGCCTTGCCCAGATGGCAAGGGCCGCCGGGATTCATCTGATCCTGGCAACCCAGAGGCCTTCGGTGGATGTGCTTACGGGCATCATCAAGGCCAATTTTCCCACCCGGGTCTCCTTCCAGGTCTCTTCCCGCACCGACTCCAGGACCATCCTCGATGCCAACGGTTCTGAACGGCTCCTCGGTAACGGGGACATGCTCTTTCTGCCCCCTGGAACCGGGCAGCTGACCCGGATTCAGTGCGCCTTCATTTCCGAGGAGGAGATCGGCCGCATCACCGGTTTTTTAAAAGAACAGCAGGCCCCTGATTATGTTGAGGATATCACCGCCCAGCCCGAAGAGAGCAGGCAGACCGTTGACAAACAAGAGTACGACGAGAAATACGATGAAGCCGTGGCCCTTGTCACCAAAACCCGCCAGGCTTCCATCTCCAGTGTCCAGCGCCATCTGCGCATTGGATACAACCGGGCCGCCAGGATCATCGAGATCATGGAGACCGAAGGAATCATCGGCCCCCAGGAGGGGGCAAAACAGCGGGAGGTATTGGTAAAGAGTCATGACGATTGATTTTGAATTCAGCAGGGGTATAAAAGGGTTTATGGACGAGCAAGAGGCCCACACCCTCTACACGACAGCCCGCAGGGCGGCTGCCTTGGGACCCTGCCTTGAAATCGGCAGTTATTGCGGTAAATCGGCCTATTTCATCGGTAAAGCGTGCCAGGCCTGCAGCAGCGTTCTCTTCTCCATTGACCACCATCGTGGATCTGAAGAGCAGCAGCCCGGGGAGGGCTATTTTGACCCGGAGCTGTTGGATTCGTCAACAAACCGCATCGACACCTTTGGTTATTTTCAAAAAACCCTGGAAGAGGCATCCCTGACGGATACGGTGGTGCCTGTGGTGTGTGATTCAAAAACAGCGGGGAAGATGTGGGCCACCCCTCTTGCCCTGGTCTTTATCGACGGCGGTCACTCCTTTGAGGCGGCCATGGCGGATTATGACGTCTGGGCCGGTCACATCATGCCGGGGGGAGTGCTGGTGATCCACGATATCTTCCTGGATCCGGAGCAGGGAGGGCAGGCGCCCAGGATGGTCTATGAGAATGCCCTTGCTTCAGGGGATTTCAATCCCCTTTCCATGACCGGCACCCTGGGGGTGCTGGAAAAAAAGGGGGTTATTGTTTAGAAGTTTCCTTAAAGTAGAAGACAAGACTCTTGCCCAGGAAAGGGTTGAGCAACCGGTCCAGGAACCGTGTGATAAGCGGCTTTTCCATGAGGTCCCAGACGAGGAACCGGTGGTAGAGGTTTACCAGGAGAGAATCGGTGCGGTTCGGGCCAACGAAACACTTCAGCCACCAGAAAGGGGCGTGGAGACTGTGGGCCCAGTGGGTTTTGACCAGGTCAAACCCCCTTGCCTCGATTTTTTTCTGGATTTCGGTTTTTGTGTAGATGCGGACATGGCCCTGGTTGGCATTGAAATACTCCTCTGAAAGAAGCCAGCACACCTTTTCCGGCCAGAACCTGGGAACGGAAACGGCAAGACTTCCCCCGGGTTTGATAACCCTGGCAAGTTCCGACACGGCCCGTTCGTCGTCCGCAATGTGCTCGAGCACCTCGGAGCAGATCACCCCGTCAAAGGTGTCGGTTTTAAAGGCAAGGTCGGTAATGTCTGCCGCTGATACGGCCCAGGGTGGTCCCTGCTTTCCCGTGAGCTGTTCATGGAAAATTAGTTTCTCCCGGCAGGTGACAAGGGTGGTGTGGTCCCTGTCTGCGGCGATGCATACCCCCCTGTGGCCATCCAGCAGAGCTGCCGTGTGCCGTCCTTCCCCGCATCCCATGTCGAGGATGGTATCATGGGGATCGAAACGTAAATGGTCAAGAGCTATGGTGATCATGGATAATCTTCCTGTAGGCCTCTACGGTTTTTTCGGCTGTTTTTTTCCAGGTGAAGTGGTTCATCACCCTGTTGTACCCGGCTTCGGCCAGTCTTTCCTGTTCCCCGGGATCGTCTAAAAGCTCGTTGATGGCAGTTTCCAGGGCAGGGACATCGGCCGGGGGGACCAGCCTGGCAGCATTGCCGGCAACCTCGGGAAGGGCTCCGCCGGTGGTGCTGATCACGGGAATTCTGCAGGCCATGGCCTCGCCCACGGGCAGGCCGAAGCCTTCGTACACCGAAGGGACAACGGCAATGGTGGACCGGGCGTATTCTTCAACGAACTGCTGGTTGTCGATCCTGCCGGTAAAGGTGACAATAGAAGCCAGGTCAAGGGCTTTTACCAGCCGTTCAATGCCCCCTTTCTTCTTTGGGGTGCCGATCACCACAAGTTCCACGGGCCGTTTGTCCGCCACCCGTTTTACCGCGTGGAGAAGGTAGAAGAGCCCCTTTAGCGGGGTGTCTGCGCTGTTTGTCACAATAAGGCGGTTGGGCAGGCGCTGAACACCGTCCAGGGGGTGGAAGATTTCTGTGTCGATGCCGTTGGGAACAGTGGTGAATCTGTCACCGGGGATGGAAAATTCCTCTGCGATGTCGTTTTTTGAGTAGTCGGAGACGGTGATGATTCCGGCAAGCCTCCGGGCAACATACTTCTGCATGCCGATGAACGAGTACCACCGCAGCTGCTTGACTTTTTTGTAAAAGGAACGGGTGCTTTTTACGGCAATGCGCCGGTCCACGGTCATGGGGTGATGGATGGTGGCCGTAACGGGAATTCTTCCGGCAAGGGAGAGGATGCCGTAGGCCAGGCACTGGTTGTCATGGATGATATCGTACCGGTTCAGACGCTTGGCCAGGTATTTTTTTGCCCGCATGCCAAAGGTCAAAGGTTCCGGGTAGCCCATGGTTGACACCCCTATCCATTCCAGCATACTGGCCGGGTCGGTCAGTTCATGGGGTTTTGGTGTTCTGAACAGGTCCTCGGGGTTGTAAAGATCCAGGGTTTTGAGCATGGTCAGTTTCGGAGGCCCGGTGAGAAGGGGGTCCGGTGGACCTGCAATCACCTCCACGTGGTGTCCGAGCTGTGACAGGGCCCAGGCGAGGTTTCTTACATACACCCCCTGACCGCCGCAATGGGGATTGCTTCGGTAGCTGATGATACCGATGTTTAATCTGGATTTTACCATGAAGTTGGGCCGGTGATTCGGTGAAAAGGGTAAGGATCTGTCAGGAGGGTGTTTTGGTGCGCCCGGCTGGACTCGAACCAGCGATTTTCAGCTTCGGAGGCTGACGCCTTATCCACTAGGCTACGGGCGCACATATCAATGTTACCTGGCAAGGGCAGTTCAGTTCCTGGAGCTGAAACCATTGACCAGTCTATCTCTTGCTTCACCTGCCACATAAAGGGAGCCTGCGATGCACACCACACCGGATTCCGGTGTGGTTTCCACGGCTCTTTCCACGGCCGCTGCAACGTCTTCGATGATCAGGATCTCCCCGGTGGACAATGTCTGGACCGCTTTTTTCAGAACAAGTGGATCGATGCTTCTGTCGATCTTTGCCCGGGTAATGATGATCCGATGGGCATGGGGAACCAGGCTTGCAAGCATGGACTCATAGGGTTTGTCATCCAGTAT
>DATFJZ010000049.1:0-3981 GCA_035268945.1 Desulfobacteraceae bacterium
GTGCACCGCATGTACATGGGCAAGTGGCTGACCGGCATCCTGTACCTGCTTACGGGCGGTTTCTTCCTTATCGGCTGGATCTACGACTTCTGGACCCTGAACACCCAGATCACCGAAATCAATGCCCGGTCCTGAACCTTCCCAAATTATTTTCCCTTTTTGACCTGCATCAAAGAATCATTTTCCGCCTTCCCCTAGATCAGGACTCAACGGACGACAAAACCGTCTCCGACACAAACGAACTCAACAACCTGATCAAAGGGGAAAGCAATGTTCTGTAATCAGTGTGAACAAGCGGCAAAGGGAATCGGATGCGACAAAATGGGTGTGTGCGGCAAGACTCCCGACGTGGCCGCCCTGCAGGATCTGCTCATCCATGCGGCCAAGGGCCTCTCCCTGTACGCAGTGGAAGGACGCAGGGTCGGCGTAATCGACGAGAAGGTGAACACCTTCACCAACGAAGCGGTCTTCTCCACCCTGACCAATGTGGATTTTGATCCGGACCGGTTCGTGGCCCTCATCGAAAAATGCGACACATTAAAGGAAGAGCTCAAGGCCAGGGTCAAGGCAGCCGGCGGCAAAGTCGACTTTACCGAGACACCGGACACCACCCTGATCTCCGCCCTGGTGAACAAGTTCATGGGCAGCAAAAAGCAGGAACTCCTGTTCACCGGCCACCCGGAAATCGTCTTCTCCGAACATGACCAGGCCAGACTGGTGGCCATGGGCGAGCAGGTCGGCATTCAGCCCAAAGAGGGAGAAAACGCGGACATCGTCTCCCTGCGCCAGATCCTGGTCTTCGGGCTCAAGGGCGTGGCCGCCTACGCCGATCATGCCCGCATTCTGGGCCAGGTCGACGATACGGTGTCCGCCTTCATCCATGAAGCCCTGGTGGCCACCCTGAACCCTGAGCTGGGTGTGGACGAACTGGTCGGTCTGTGCCTCAAGTGCGGAGAGGTCAATCTGCGGGCCATGGAGCTCCTGGATGCCGGCAACACCTCCACCTACGGCCACCCCGTTCCCACGGAAGTGCCCCTGGGCGCCAAAGCAGGCAAGGCGATCCTGGTTTCCGGCCACGATCTCAAGGACCTGCACGACATTCTGAAGCAGACCGAAGGGACGGGCATCAACGTGTACACCCACGGCGAGATGCTCCCCTGCCACGGGTATCCCGAACTGAAGAAGTACGACCATTTTTACGGTCACTACGGCACTGCCTGGCAGAACCAGCAGAAGGAATTCGCCGAGTTCCCCGGGGCCATCGTCATGACCACCAACTGCATTCAGAAGCCGGCCGTGTCCTACCAGGACAACATCTTCACCACCGGTCTGGTGGGCTGGCCCGGTCTGACCCACATCGGCGATGACAAGGACTTCACCCCGGCCATTGAAAAGGCCCTGGCCCTGCCCGGATTCCCCGAAGACACGGACAAGGACACCGTCATGGTCGGTTTTGCCCGCAACACGGTCATGTCCGTGGCCGACAAGGTCATCGACGCGGTCAAAGCCGGCGATATCCGCCACTTCTTCCTGGTGGGCGGCTGCGACGGCGCCAAGGCCGGGCGGAACTACTACACCGAGTTCGTGGAAAAGGCGCCCAAGGACACCATCGTCCTGACGCTGGCCTGCGGAAAGTTCCGCTTCTTCGACAAGAAGCTGGGCGACATCGGCGGCATTCCGCGTCTTCTCGACGTCGGCCAGTGCAACGATGCCTATTCCGCAATTCAGATCGCCGTGGCCCTGGCAGGCGCCTTCGACTGCGATGTCAACGATCTGCCGCTCTCCATGGTATTGTCCTGGTATGAGCAAAAGGCCGTGGTCATCCTTCTGACCCTGCTCCATCTCGGTATCAAGGACATCCGGCTTGGCCCCACCCTGCCGGCCTTTATCACTCCCAATGTCCTCAATGTCCTGGTGGAGAACTTTGCCATCAAGCCCATTGCGGAGACACCGGAAGAAGATCTCAACACTATACTTGCCGCCTAGGCTCTACCCTCGGCAGCAGGACAACCTCATTATCGAAGCCCGCCACCTTGCGGGCTTTGCTTTCTCCAGGCAGGGTGCGCTCAATGCGCATCCTGCTTTTTTTACCTGGGATTAGCCACATTCCATCGCTTTTGCCATAAACAGTTACAACACCCCCATTACAACAACATGTGAATGCTCCTTGCCTCTCATTCATTGAGCTGAGCTCTGGGAGTAATCAAATTACTTTTTGAAATTTGACCTATGTCAAGTTTTCTTATCGCAGAGATGCTACAGTTCAAATAGCACTACAGAGTGATACAGCTTTTTCATACTCATAAGGAACCAAAATGCCCATCTTCAGCTATCTAGCAATTCCTCAAAAAGGAGCAAAAAAAGCCTTATATACCGAGCTTTCGGCCCTCCAGTACTGCCAGGCAATGGTTGCGGAAAACCAGGACATAGTTGTGCTCATTACAGATACCCCCGATGCCGACACGGAAAAAAGCCTTCAACAACAGCTCAACGAGTTGCCCTCGTTGCAATCCTTAAGCATGGCCTTTGGCTACGATGAAAAAAAATGACAAGGGAGAAGAGACAGACCATGAAAATCGATAGGCGACAGTTTATTAAACAGGCAGCCATAAGCAGCGCCTTTGCCACGGCAGGCGCTCTTTTTCCCGGCGTGAGTTTTGGTGAATGGAATTCACTTGCCAATAATTCCGGCGTCATCTCCTGGCAGAAAACACCTTGCCGTTTCTGCGGTACCGGCTGCGGGGTTCTTGTCGGCGTCACCGGTGGTCGTGCGGTTGCGGTGAAGGGTGATCCCAGTTGCAGCGTCAATAAAGGGTTGTGCTGCATGAAAGGGTATCACTCAGTTCAGGCACTCTACGGCGAAGACCGTTTGACCACCGCCAAAGTTCGAAAAAATGGAAAAATGCAGGAAGTGCCGATTAAAGAGGCACTTGACCTTGTTGCCTCGAAGCTTCAGGAAACCCGGGAAAAACACGGCAAGGACGCGGTTGCCATGTACGGTTCAGGCCAGTGGACCATCCCCGACGGCTATGTTGCCTCCAAGCTGTTTAAAGGCTGCCTGAGCACCAATAATGTCGAGGCCAATGCCCGTTTGTGTATGGCGAGCGCGGTAACAGGCTTTCTCACCTCCTTTGGTATCGATGAGCCCATGGGATGCTATGAAGATATCGACCATGCCAATGTCTTTATCACCTGGGGCAACAATATGGCGGAGATGCATCCGGTGCTGTTCTCCAGGATGCTGGCGAACCGCAAACAGAGAACCAATGTCAAAATCATCGATTTTGCCACACGGCATACCAGAACAAGCCTGGCCGCGGACAAGTCCATCCTCTTTCATCCACAGACCGATCTGGCCGTCGCCAATGCCATCTGCTATGAAATTATCAACAATGGCTGGGTAAACTGGAACTTTGTCAATGAGCATGTCTCCTTCAAGAAGGGCAAAACCAATATCGGGTATGGCACTGAAGATCATTTCACCTTCAAGGAAAAGGAAGAATCGATCAACTTTACAGCATTCAAAGAGTTTCTTGAAGATTATACACCGGAAAAAGTAGAGAAGATCTCCGGAGTACCGGCCAGGGATATCAAATATCTCGCCGCACTCTATGGCGATCCCGAGCTCAAGGTGACATCCTTCTGGTGCATGGGCATGAACCAGCACACCAGGGGCACCTGGATCAACAACCTGGTCTACAACATCCACCTGCTCGTCGGCAAGATATCCACTCCCGGCAACAGCCCCTTTTCCCTCACCGGCCAGCCAAGCGCCTGCGGCACCGTGCGAGAGGTGGGCACACTCACCCATAGACTGCCGCATGGCGTGGTCATGAACGACAAAGATCGTCAAATGGCCGCCGAGATCTGGGATGTGCCGGTTGCCAATATAGACCCGATACCAACCAATCATACCGTTGCCATGTTCCGCTCCCTCGACCGCGGAGATATCAAGTTCATGTGGATTCAAGTCACCAATCC
>DATFJZ010000050.1:0-2454 GCA_035268945.1 Desulfobacteraceae bacterium
ACTACTGAGGGTATTCTGCCGCGGACCTGGCAGGTTCCATGAGACTGAAGTGCCCGACGAATTTCAGAATTATCCGTTTGCCCTGTACGGGAAAGCTCGATGTGATCCATGTGTTGAGGGCCTTTGAAAGAGGCGCCGACGGTGTTTATGTGGTCGGCTGCATGGAGGGGGATTGCCATTTTAAGACGGGCAACTTCCGGGCGAGAAAAAGGGTCGAACAGGCAGCAAGTCTTCTTGAAAAGATCGGTGTCGGGGGGGAACGGGTGAAGATGTACAACCTCTCCTCGGGGGAAGGCCCCCTGTTTGCCCAGTACTCCATTGAGATGGATGAAAAAATCCGCAAGCTTGGCCCTAGTCCCATTCGCCTGGCCAAAAAGAAGGCGGCCGTGGCAGCGTAAAACCGGGCGTTTATATGGATTTTACGGTCTTTATCTTTGCACGTTTTAATCGTTTGTAATAAAGGGGCTTTGTTTATGATAATCGCAGAAAAAAAACCAATTGAAGAGATCATCAAAGAGGTTGAGGCGTTTGACAGTCTTCTCATCCTGGGGTGTAACGAGTGTGTCACGGTCTGTGAGGCTGGCGGTAAGAAAGAGGTGGAGGTGCTGGCTTCGGTCCTGCGGATGCATTTTATCAAGCAGGGCAGAGAGAAACGCATCGATGAAAAGACCCTGGAGCGCCAGTGCGACCATGAGTATCTGGAAGAGATCCGGGGAGTGATCGACCAGTACGATGCCGTTCTCTCCCTGGCCTGCGGCGTGGGGGTTCAGTTTGCAGCGGAGAAATACTTTGCCACCCCGCTGCTGCCGGGGGTGAACACGGTCTGTCTCGGTGCCAATGAAGAGCGGGGGATGTGGACCGAACGCTGCCAGGCCTGCGGATCATGCGTGCTGGCCAGGACCGCCGGAATCTGTCCCGTCTCCAGGTGTGCCAAGCGGGTACTCAACGGTCCCTGCGGCGGTTCCAGCAATGGCAAATGTGAGATCAACAAGGAGCTGGACTGTGCCTGGCAGGTGATCATTGACAGGCTGAAAGCCCTTGGCAGGCTGGATGAGTACGAACATGTGGCCCCCATCAAGGACTGGTCAACGGACAGGGCAGGCGGACCGCGAAAAGTTATCAGGGAGGATGTACAGGTATGAGCTTAAAGACGTCAAGCAGACTTGAAAAGGTTTTAAAGCAGGGAGATCTGGCTGTTACTTCGGAATGCGGACCTCCCAGGGGAAGCGATCCTGCGGCAGTGACCGAAAAAGGGAAATTGATAAAAGATCATGTGGACTGCGTCAATATCACCGACAACCAGACCTCCATGACCCGGATGAGTTCCCTTGCCGCCTGCATCCATTTAAAACAGATCGGGATAGAGCCCGTGCTCCAGATGGTTACCAGGGACAGAAACCGCATCGCCCTCCAGAGCGATATTCTCGGGGCCGCCTCCTTTGACATCCACAACATCCTCTGCCTGTCCGGGGATCATCAGAGTTTCGGGGACTGCGCCAGCGGTCAGAATGTCCATGACCTTGACTCCATGCAGCTGATCCAGACGGTGAGGCAGATGCGGGATGAGGGAAAATTTCTCGGCGGGGACGATATCAAGCGGCCACCGGACATGTTTGTGGGGGCTGCTGCCAACCCCTTTGCCGATCCCTTTGAGATCCGGGTGCCCCGCCTTGCCAAGAAGGTGGCCTGTGGTGTGGAGTTTATCCAGACCCAGTGCATTTACAACCTGGACAAATTCGAGGAGTGGATGCGTCGGGTCCGGGAGCGGGGGCTCCACGAACAGGTCTATATCATGGCCGGCATGACCCCGATGAAATCGGCGGGCATGGCCAAGTTCATGAAAAACCGGGTACCCGGCATGGACGTGCCCGACGAGGTGATCACCCGTCTGGCAGGGGTGGAAAAGAAACAACAGGCCCAGGAGGGGATCGACATCTGTGTCGAGGCCATCCAGCGGTTAAAGGAGATCGAAGGTGTGGCCGGCTTCCATGTCATGGCCATTGAGTGGGAGGAAAAGGTCCCTGAAATCGTTGAAAGAAGCGGACTCTACCCGCGACCCCAGATATAGGCTATCTGCCTGAAAGCTTTGAATCGCCAGCATTGTCGCCTGATCCTTTTCTCCTGCCTTGCAGAACTGGATCGGGCTTCAAGATTTGGAACCTGACGTTTTGTCAGGTTCCCTGATTTCAACAAAGGTGCCAGATAAAACAAATCTGATTTACACGATTCCGGCGCTGCCTGATCCGTCTTTCAAGGGGAGGAGCACGGTAAAGGTGGTCCCCTTGTTCACTTCACTGGCAACGTCAATATACCCGCCGAGGGAGTCGACAATGCCCTTGACAATGGGAAGCCCAAGGCCGGTGCCGGTGATGAAGCGGGTCTTGTCGTTTTTCACCCGGTAGAACCGGTTGAAGATTTTTTCCATGTGTTTAGGTTCTATGCCGAATCCGTTGT
>DATFJZ010000051.1:0-11122 GCA_035268945.1 Desulfobacteraceae bacterium
ATGATCCAGTTTTTTCTGAGATAACCGATTAAGAGCCCTCAACGGTTGGTCGGTCAGGAACATTGAGAACCAAAGGAGATAAGGCTTTTTGCCCTGCCATGCGTTAAGAAAATCAAGCTGTTTGAGGACCAGTGGCCGCAGGTCGCTGATTTTTAGCGTGGCAGGGCAAAAAGTCCTCCGACGTTCTTGTTCCTGACCGACCAACCGTTGGGGGCGGGGCTATTCTAAAAACTGGATCATCGAGCTTTAACAAAACGGGGCCTGTTCATAACTCCGGCTGAATCCACTGGTCAGTGATCAGTGGTGGGTTTTATGTAAAGCCCACAAAAACTATTGTCATTTTATTACAATTTTGGTTTTATGTAAAGCGGTCATGGGTGTGACGTCGGTCAGTTATCCACCGATTGAGAGGGTTGGCTCTGGGAACACGGGCTGATGGGCAGGCCGAATATAATTTGACTCAACCTTTCGGTGTTAGGTGATTTTTATATGAGAGTTGTTTTGCTCCGGCAGCCGATCCGGGTTTTACCCTACGCTCATGAAGCTAAAGCTTGCCTTCGGCCCTCGCAGCCCCTCCATGGGCTGCTCCGAGGAGAGCGGCAGCTCCTTCAGCCTCCATGCTGACCGCTGCCGCTCAAAACCGCTACGGGCAAAACCCGGATCGGCTGCCTCTAATTCGACTTTCTATCTTTGCTGTGAGCACCCTGCTCATGGGCGTTATACAAAAAGATAAGTCCGAAAGTTGAGTAATTTGAGTTGAGCCGGGAAAAACGGGTTTTTTCCCGGAGACGGTTCAATTAGTGCGGGAAATTCTGATAAAATGAGACTGCTTTTTGTTGAAGATGATACCAAGATTGCCGACTTTGTCCTCAAGGGGCTTCGGTCTGCGGGCTTTGCCGTTGACCACGCCCTTGACGGTGAAGAAGGGGTGCACATGGGCTTTTTTGAAACCTATGACACCATGATTGTGGATGTCATGCTGCCAAAGCTCGACGGCATTGCCGTTATACAGCGGCTGAGGCGTGAAAAGATCAATACCCCGGTGATCATTTTAAGCGCCAGAGACAGGGTTGCCGACAGGGTCAAAGGGCTTGAGGCAGGGGCCGATGACTACCTGACCAAACCCTTTTCCTTTTCTGAGCTTCTGGCCAGGGTCCAGGCCCTTATCCGGAGGGCAGGGGGAAATACCGAGCCGTCGTCTCTCTCCTACAGGGGGCTTTTTCTGGACCTGTTCAAGCGTGAAGTCAAACGGGACGGCCGGGTGATCGATCTTCAGCCCCTGGAGTTTTCCCTTCTGGAATATTTGATGAGGAACCGGGAGCGGGTGGTGTCCAAAACCATGATCATGGAACATGTGTGGAACTACAATTTCGATCCCATGACAAATGTTGTGGAGGCCAGGGTCTGCCGGCTGCGGGAGAAGATCGATAAAGATTTTGATTCCAAATTGATCCATACCATCAGGGGTGCCGGGTATGTGCTGCGGAAGGACCATTGAAACTGGTTTTTCTGCGATCCCTGGCCTTCAGGCTTACCCTGTGGTATGCGGGTATCTTTTCCCTCTCGTCGTGCATCGCATTTGTGTTCTTCTACCTGCTTGTCTCCCAGACCATTTTACAGCGCATTGACCAGGACCTCCAGGACAAGGCCGGCACCTTTTCCGCTGTCCTTTCCGGCAAGGGGATCGCCGGGGTGAAAAATCTTGCTGTCATGGAGGCACGGGCTGCAGGGGAAAAAAAGATCTTCTTCAGGCTGCTCTACCCCGACGGTGAGGTGTTTGCCTCCTCCCACATGGCCTATTGGCAGCAAATCCGGGTGGAAAAAGAGGCCGTGGACCAGCTCATCAAAAACGGGGGGGCGATTTTTAAAACCATGACCATCGGTCCTTCGGATCAAAAGGTCAGGGTGCTTTATCACTATGCCGGCAGAGGGGTGCTGCTCCAGACCGGTCTTTCCATGGAAACCTATGCCCATTTTTTTGCCGCCTTTAAAAAAGTATTCGGAGTTACCATGGCCATTGTTGTCTTTTTATCCGCCCTGTTCGGGTGGTTCATGGCTGTAAAGGCTTTGTCAGGGGTTGCGCGTATCACGGAAACCGCAGAGGGGATTTCAGGTCAGACCCTGTCTGCCAGGGTGCCCGAGACAGGCACCAATGACGAGCTGGACTGCCTTGCCAGAACTTTTAACAAGATGCTCAACAGGATTGAACGGCTGGTCAAAAGCATTGTGGAGATGAGTGACAACATTGCCCATGACCTCAAGAGCCCCATCACAAGGATCAGGGGGACTGCCGAAATCACCCTGCTGGAAAAGGCCGATGTCGGCGAGTACCAGGCAATGGCCGCCTCCACAATTGAAGAGGCAGACAGACTGCTTGACATGATCAACACCATGCTGGTCATCTCCAGGACCGATGCCGGTGCAGGCGACTATTCCTTTGAACAGACGGACATCTCGGCCCTGGTCACCAGTGCCTGTGATCTGTTTTTGCCCGTTGCCCAGGACAGACAGATCGATTTTCAGTTCACCATTGACCAGGAGGTGAAAGCTCAGGCAGACAAGGCCATGATCCAGAGGGCCGTGTCAAACCTCATTGACAATGCGTTGAAATACACCCCTTCCGGTGGCAGGGTTAGCGTGGCAGTGAAACACAAGGACCGGACAGGTGTTTTCATTGAGGTTTCGGATACGGGCAGGGGGATTGATCCCGTTGACCGTGAAAGGATATTTGAAAGGTTCTTCCGGTGTGATCCGGCCAGGGGACAGGGGGGGACAGGTCTTGGCCTGAGTCTTGCCCGGGCTGTGGTCAGGGAGCATGGCGGTGATGTGATGGTAAAAAGCACTCCGGGCCAGGGGAGTCTGTTTGTGGTGACCCTTCCCTTATTTTAAAAGGACATGGTTTTGAAATTCAAAGATTTTTTTTTACAAAAGCTCAACACGCTCCCCGTCGGCTATGACATCGATTCCATACGGATCTTTCTTCTGGATTCCGTTGTGGGGGTCTTTTCCATTCTGGGGGCCCTGGCCGTTGTCATGGGAGGGGTTGAAGTTTACCTCCAGGGGAAACCGGAGGTTGTACTGATCTATATCGCAGTGTATCTGCCGTTTTTGGGCTGCTGGTTTTTTCGGCAAAAAATTCCCTTTTCCTGGCGAGCAGGCATTATACTTCTGGATCTCTATGTTTTTTCCCTTCTGGTTCTGGTCGGAGTGGGGTTGAGCGGAGCGGGGATTCACCTTTTGATGCTTTTTACTGTGCTGGCGACGACCTTTGTGGGTATCAGAGGAGGGCTTGTCTCTGTCGGTATGAGTGTTGCTGCCATCCTGGCAACCGGAATCTGCGTGGTGACAGGGGTGCTCTCCATTGACATGGTTGCAATGACCAGTTCCACACGCATTGAGGCCTGGTTCATGGCTGCTGTGCTCTATCTGATCATTGGCGGGGGGATGGTTGTCTGTCCGGGGCTTCTCCAGAGTCGGCTGCAAAAAACCCTGGGGATTATTCAAACGAGAACCGCAGAGATTAACAAGTCCAACAGCCGTCTGAAAAAAGCACTGAAAGAGAGGGAGGAGATGGAGGACCGGCTTGTCAGGGCCAAAAAAATGGAGGCCATGGGACTTCTTGCCGGTGGTGTTGCCCATGATCTTAACAACATTTTAACCGGGGTGATCACCTATCCTGAACTGCTGCTTTTAAACATGTCAAAGGAGGATGACCTCTACGAGCCCCTCAAGGTCATCAAATCTTCAGGAGAGAAGGCGGCAGCAATTGTCCGGGATCTGTTGACCCTGTCGCGAAGGGGGGTCAATGTCAAGGAAATCGTGAATCTGAACCTGATCCTGGAAGACTATTTCCAGAGTCCTGAGTGCAAAAAACTCTTCCAGTTCCATCCCGATGTTGCCGTTACAATGGATCTTGAACCGGAACTTGCCAATATTTCAGGTTCTACGGTCCACGTCTCCAATGTGGTCATGAACCTCATCTCCAATGCTTCTGAAGCCATGGCCGGCGGTGGAAAACTTTACGTGGCCACCCGGAATCTCAGCCTGGAGAATCCCATAGACGGGTATGAACAGATCCCTGAAAATGATTACGTGGTGCTGACGGTCAAGGATACCGGTTCGGGGATTTCAGCCGTTGATTTTGGCAGGATATTTGAGCCCTTTTACACCAAAAAAAAAATGGGCAGAAGCGGCACCGGCCTTGGCATGGCCATCGTGTATGGATCGGTAAAAGACCACAACGGGTATCTTGATGTAAAAACCGAACAGGGGAAGGGAACCGAGTTCACCCTGTACTTTCCCCGGACATCAGAATCCCTTGCCGGTGAAGCCGGAAAAAATGACTGGCAGGCCTTCAGGGGAAACAATGAGACCGTGCTGTTTGTGGATGATGTCAAAGAGCAGCGGGACCTTGGGGCAAAGATACTCAAGGACCTTGATTATCGTCCTGTCTGTTTCGACAGTGGTGAAAAGGCCGTTGAATTCTGTAACAGCGGTAGCCCCGATCTTATTATTGTTGATATGATAATGGATCCGGGGATTGACGGATATGAAACCCTGAAACGAATCCGCATGGTTCATCCAGATCTCCCCGCCATCATACTGAGCGGGTACGCAAAAACGGATCAGGTGAAATCCTCGCTTAACCTGGGACAGGCTGTTTTTCTGAAAAAACCGTACAAGATTGAAGCCCTTGCCAGGGCAGTCTGTCAGGCTCTTGAAGGGGAACAATCCCGTCCGTGACATCGCTTCGAGCCATCCAACTCCTCCATGCGAATCATCCGTCCCATCCAGGAGATACCCATCTCTGGGATCAAGGTCGATTATTTACTCAATATTACCAAATTGTAATGTTCAGATCATTTAAATGTTATTTTTCTGTATTATACTGTTTTTAATTGTGAAAAAAGCCCACAGGGTTGGCCGGCCATACTCCCCTTTTTGTGGTAATTGCCGATGCTGTGAACAGAGCCGTTGCAGGCAAAATGATTAACAGCTCAATCGTCCAGATTTCAGGTTGAGTCAACAACGATAAAACCGGTTCAGCCGGTAAAGGAGTTTAGTGATGCAGATTAGAAAAAAAATTAGAATCGTATCCGCTTTATGCTTTGTTTTTTTCCTTGTTTCAGGCTTCTCTTTTTCTGCAGGAGCTTCAACGAACAGTTCTGCTGAAATGATTCCACAAAGTTTCAGTGACCTTGCAAAAAAAGCCAAGCCGGCGGTGGTCAACATCCGCACCGTCAAAATTACCAAGGGCGGCGGAAGGGTGTACCGCCATTTTTTCGGTCAGCCCTTTGGCAATAACAACGAGATGTTCAGGGATTTTTTCGAGGAGTTCATGGGCCGGGGGCCCTCCAGGCAGCACAAGGAGCAGAGTCTCGGTTCCGGCTTTATCATCAGCCGGGATGGGTTTATTGTCACCAACAACCACGTGATTGAGGATGCCGACCAGATTAAGGTCAGGCTTTTCAATAAAAATGAGTACGATGCCAGGGTCGTTGGCACTGATCCGAAAACAGATCTGGCACTGATAAAGATCGAGGCTGACAATCTCGTTCCCCTGGAAATAGCCGATTCCGATGAGCTCCAGGTCGGTACCTGGGTGGTTGCCATTGGCAGCCCCTTTGGCCTGGAACAGACGGTGACCGCTGGTATTGTCAGTGGAAAGGGCAGGATCATCGGATCAGGCCCCTACGACGATTTTATCCAGACCGATGCCTCCATCAACCCTGGCAACAGCGGAGGTCCCCTTTTGAATCTCCAGGGCGAGGTCGTGGGGATCAACACGGCCATTATTGCCAGCGGCCAGGGCATCGGGTTTGCCATTCCTTCAACCCTGGCCAACGGTATTATCAGCCAGCTCATGGCCTCGGGCGAGGTGACCAGGGGCTGGATGGGGGTAGCCATTCAGGACATCACCCCTGAGCTTGCCGAGTACTACGATATCAAGGAGAAAGAGGCCGTGCTGGTGGCCAAGGTGTACAAGGGCGATCCTGCTGACAGGGCAGGCATTGAGCCCGGAGACATCATCACAGCGGTTGAGGGAAAAAAAATAGAGTCATCAAGGGATCTTACCGCCTCCATTGCCGGCCTTGGTGTTGGAAAAAAAGTCAAGGTGACCCTGATCAGGAACGGGCGTAAGAAAGAGGTCTATGTTAAGCTGGCCAAGAGAAGTGATGCAGAGCCGGGTGCCGTGTATGCCGAAACCGGGTTTGATGAGTTTGGTTTTCAGTTTACCGAAATTGACGATTCCAATGCTGAAAAATACGGTTATCCCCGTTCCGTTGAAGGCCTGGTGGTAACGGACATGGAGCCCGGGAGCAAGGCGGCAACGTCAGGTATCAGAAAAGGTGACCTCCTCAAAGAGCTCAACCACAGGCGGGTTGAAAATCATGAGCAGTACAGCAAACTTCTCTCCCAAGTAAAGGAGGGGGATGTTGTTCAGCTTCTCTTCCGGCGGCAAAACGTCAGTTTCATAGCTGTTCGCATGCAAAAGTAGAGGTGTGATCAGAACTCCAGATCCGTTTCTCCCTGGAGAAGCGGGTCAGGCTTGTGTTATTGGAACCTGATGTTACAAACCAAAAACCCCCCTGGAAGGTTCTTTTCCAGGGGGGTTATCTCTTGTTTTGTTCTGCTGATGTAATCTTTGGTGGAGCTGAGGGGGATCGAACCCCTGACCTCATGGCTGCCAGCCATGCGCTCTCCCGGCTGAGCTACAGCCCCACAAAGTGATGCCATTAATAGTCGATTCTTCAGGCGTTGTCAACAGAAAAAATAAAAAAAGTGAGATTTTCCGTAAAATGGTTTTCCCATGGGTTGGGATCACACCACTGGCTCGGGGAGCTTCGACTTTTATTGTTGCAAACACGCTGTTCATCGTCGTTCATTGAACGTTTTGGTTCTTCAGCCAGCTGTTTGGATAAAAAAACAATGGAACCAGCCTGACCCCACCCCGATCCACCCATCCGGCCTGCCCTTTTGCCCGTCTTCTACGTTGCGACAACAGGCACATCGTAATATTAGAATTACTGTCGATGCATAAAAAATGGTTGACACAGGGTTTGATAAAAAGGTAAAAATACTGATTTGTTAACATTTTATTATGGGTTTATCTTTTTTGGAGAGTAAGGGGAGAGTGTGATGCTCAAATTAATGCGTGAAAATACCGGGTCCTGGATAATAAAGTTTCTCCTTGGGCTGATTGTTCTGGTTTTTGTTTTTCTGGGTATGGGGTCAATGGGATCCAATAAAGGGGACAGGGTCGCCTCTGTGAATGGAGAACCCATCACCATGAAAGAATTCCAGCGTTCCTATCAGAATGTTCTGGAGCAGATGCGCAGACGGTTTGGGGATAACCTCAACGATGAACTCATTGAGATGCTCCAGGTGAAAAAACAGGCCCTGGACAGGTTGATTGAAGACCGGCTGGTGGCCAAAGAGGCTGAAAAAATGGACATTACCGTGTCTGACAGGGAGGTGCGGGATTCCCTGCTGAATATCCAGGCGTTCAAGAAAAACGGCGTGTTTGACATGGAAACCTACAAACGTGTCCTGGCACGAAACAGGATGAGTCCTGAATCCTTTGAAGCGATGCAGAAGGCCTCTTTGAGAAACAGGCAGGTGCAGGAACTTGTCCTGGAAAGTGTCGCTGTCTCGGACATGGAGGCTGCCGAGTGGTACAGGCATAAAAACACTGAAATATCAATTGATTATGCGGAGTTTGATCCGGAATCCTACACGGAAATAACCCCTGGTGATGAAAAAATCAGGGAGTTTTATGAAAAAAACAGGGAGAACTATAAATCTTCGGCCATGGTGAAAGTCCGGTACCTGAAGTTTTCGTCTGAAGACTTTCAAAAGGAGGTGGATGTTTCCCTCCAGAGGCTGAAGGCTTATTACGAAGAGAACATGGAGGAATTTAAAGTTCCCCCCAAGGTAGAGGCCAGGCACATTCTCATCAAGGTTGCGGAAAACGCCGACAAGGAAGCCGTCGAGGCAGCGAAGAAACAGTCTCAAAAGGTGTATGAAAAGGCCTTGGATGGAGAAGATTTTGCCGTCCTTGCCGAAACGTTCTCCCAGGGGCCGAGCAAAAACAACGGTGGGTACCTGGGATCCTTTACCAGGGATTCCATGGTCAAGCCCTTTGCTGACAAGGCCTTTTCCATGGAGGCCGGTGATATCAGCGAGCCGGTGAGGACACAGTTTGGCTTTCATGTGATCAAGGTGGAGGCAAGAGTTGATGCATCTGAAAAATCCTTTGAAGAAGCCAGGCCGGTTATCACCGAAAGACTTGAAAAGGAAGAGGCGCAGAATCTTGCCTACTATGCTGCAGGCAAGGCCTTTGACGCTGTTATTGACGGGGATGACCTGGAACAGGCAGGGCTCATTGTTGATGAGAAGGTGGTCACCTCAGATCTTTTTACAAGGGAAGGACCCCGGGATTTTGGTTCTGGTGCTGCCGCTTTTGCAAAAACGGCCTTTTCCCTGCCGCTCATGGAGATCAGTGATGTCAAAGAGATCGGCAACGCCTACTACCTTATCAAACCCGTTACCAGACAAGAGCCTGCTGTTCTTGACTTTGAAGCGGCAAAAGAACAGGCCACAGCGGATTTGACAGAAGAGATGCAGTTAAAGGCCGCCAAAGAGGAGGCATCCACCTTTTTTGCAGCCGTTGAACAATTGAACGACCTTGAAGCAGCGGCTGAAAAAAAGGGGATTCAAGTGGAAACAACCGGTTCGTTTATGCGGAATGGAACTGTCCCGGGGATCAAAAACAGCGCCTCACTGGTTAAGGCGGGATTCGAGCTTACAGACGAAGACCGGATTTGTAACGAGGTGTTAAAATCCAACAACAGGTTTTACATTATCGCCCTGAACGAGAAAACAGTGCCCGGCCAGGAAGCCATTGATAACAACCTTGCAGCGGTCAAAAAAGAGTTGAAACAGACCAAGCAGAACAGGGTTTATGCCGGTTGGATCGGCGCGTTGAAGAAGCGGGGAACCATTGAAATCCAGGAGGGAATTCTGGATTGATTCCCCCTGAAATGAGGGAGGGCCCCACAGGGGGAGGGATACCAAATGCCTCCCCCTGTTTTTGTTCCGGCCGTGCCAGATTATGGAAAAAATCAAGGAGAAGATGCTGTATGAAACGCCCATTGTCTTTTACCCTAGTGTCGCTGATGATGACCTGTCTTGTACTGGTGATGTTTGCCGGTTGCCGCGGGGGGGAACCCCGGACAGTCCTGAACACCACTACCCTGGAAAAAACGTCCGGTGCCGGTGAGACAGCAGGTACACTGGCAGATAAGGGTGAATCTCCCGAAACCCTTGCCTTTGATCCGGCCCTTGTCAGGGGCACCCTGGACAACGGGTTTCGATACGTTCTTCTGGAGAACAAAACCCCGGAAAACAGGGTGAGCATGCACCTTGACGTGCTTGCCGGCTCGATGAACGAAACAGAACAACAACGGGGAATTGCCCATTTTCTCGAGCATATGCTGTTCAACGGATCGACCCACTTTCCACCGGGAGAGCTTGTGGAGTATTTCCAATCCATTGGCATGCGGTTTGGTGCCGATGCCAATGCCAGTACCTCTTTTTTTGCAACGGTTTATGATATTTTCCTGCCTGCCGGGGACAGGGAAAACATTGACCAGGGGCTTCTGGTTCTGGAGGATTATGCCAGAGGAGCCCTCCTGCTCCAGTCAGAGATCGACAGGGAAAGGGGGATTGTACTTTCGGAAAAGAGAAACAGGGACTCTGTTGCTTACAGAACGTTCCAGAAGTCCCTGAGGTTTGAGCTTCCCGGTTCGAGGATCACAAGGCGCTTCCCCATTGGCCTGGAGCAGGTGATCAAAGAAGCTGATGCGGAGATGTTCCGTCGGTTTTACGACACCTGGTACCGGCCGGACAATATGGTGCTGGTCATGGCGGGGGATTTTGATGCTTCCCAGGCCGAGGCGATGATAAAAAAGCGGTTTGCCGCCATGGCACCAAGGGGGGAGAAGAAAAGAATTCCTGACGTCTCCTGGGAACCCCACTCGGGACTCAAGGCGTTTTATCACCACGAGGCAGAGGCGGGCAATACCGAGGTTTCCATTAATACCCTGGAACGCGTGCCGTTCAAGGGCGATGATCTGGATTCCTTCCGGCAGAGGACGGTGGAAAATATTGCCACGAAGATGTTCAACAACCGGCTCGCCCAGCTTGTCCGGGAACCCGGGGCGCCATTTACCGATGCCGGCTGCTTTTCCGGCCGATATCTTCATTCTGTTGATTACGCGTCCCTGTCAGCAGAAACCCGGCCGGAAAACTGGAAAAAAACACTGGGAGCCCTGGAAAACCGACTTCGCCAGGCCCTGGAGTATGGGTTTACCGGCCAGGAGCTGGAACGGGCAAAGGCCGATTTTCTCCTGGAGCTGGACAGGGCAGTAAAAGAGGCGGATACCCGGAAGAGCAGCGCCCTTGCCAGGCAGATTATCCACAGGATCAACCGAAAGCGGGTTTTTCAGTCGCCCCGACAGCGAAGGGCATTGTTAACGCCCGTGGTTGAAGCCCTTTCCCTGGAAACGGTTAACGATGCCTTTGCCGATATCTGGTCAGCAGACCACAGACTGGTGGAGGTGACGGGCAATGCCTCCATCGCTTCGGACCCGGCCGGGGCCGAAGAGAAGATTCTCTCTCTGTTCAACCAGTCCCGGACCCAAGGTGTCGAACCGTACAGGTCCCGGGAGGGTCTGTCATTCCCCTATCTTCCAGAACCTGAAAAGGCCGGAGAGATACGGAATGTAAGAAAAATTGACGATCTTGGCATTCAACAGGTCTCCTTTGAAAACCGGGTCCGTTTAAACCTGAAGAAAACCGATTTTAAACAAGGGGTCTTTCTCTTCCGGGTCGATTTCGGCAGCGGCAGGAAGGCCCAACCCCGGTCCATGCCGGGACTTGGGCTGATAGCTGAAAGCGTGATCAATGGAAGCGGCCTCGGCGCCATGGACAGAGACCAGCTGGATGAGGCCCTGGCCGGCAGAAACCTGGAGATGACATTTGCCACCAATTCCGATGGGTTCTCCCTGGCCGGAAGGGCCAACAATGGTGAGGCTGAGCTGGTTTTCCAGCTGATGCG
>DATFJZ010000052.1:0-7727 GCA_035268945.1 Desulfobacteraceae bacterium
AAAGTTGGTCATCATCATGACAAAGAAGGCCATGCTCATGACAAATACAAACCAGTGGGATTTCTGGAACAGGGTCAGCCAGTTGATGGCCATCCACTGGGCCGCCCCGGTCTGCCACAGGCAGAAACCGATGCTCATGGCCCCGCCGAATAGAAGGATAATATTCCACGGAATGGTCTCGAGGTCTTTCAGGTCAAGGATTCTCAGTATAAAAAAGAGAATCGTTGAGACCAGTATGATGGCGGTTTTGTCCACCGGTGCAAGGACCGGCACAAACGAGCGCAGGGACATGGTTAAAATACAGGTGAAGATGATCACAGCGGCAACGATTTCGTTGCGGGTGATGCTGCCCATTTCCGCGCTGAGGCGTTTGGCCTTTTCCTTGAGGCCTGGAATGGATTTTTTTTCAGGCCTGAACAGCACCATGAAAAACCCCCATAATACAAAAACCATGATCCAGCCCACGGGAAACATGAAAAAGGTAATTTCGAAAAACGAGACTTCCCTGCCGATGATGTCCTTGAAAAAACCGATGGCCACGGCTCCCCTGGCCGCTCCGAGCAGGGTGACAATACTGCCGGCTCCCGCCACGTATGCCATGCCCATGAAAAGACCCTTGCCGAATTGTGTGGGGCCTTCTTCATCGGTGTACATCTCGTAGATGGTGATCAAAAGGGGATACATGGTGGCTGCAACGGCGGTGTGGGCCATGATGTGGGAGAGGGCCGCCGTGACCACGAAACAGCCAAGGTAGATCATGCTGGTCTTCTCCCCCACAATGGAGAGCATTTTATAGGCAAGCCGCCGTGTAAGCCCGGTTTTGGTAAACACCATGCCGATGACAAGGGAGGCAAAGATAAACAGCACCGATGGGGTCATGAAATCCTTGAAGGCCGCCTCGGCCGGTCTGATGAGGAAAAGAACCTGCAGCACCCCTATGGTGAGGCTGGTGACGCCAATGGGCACCACTTCAAAAACCCACCAGAGTCCTCCCAGGAGAAATACGGCAATGGCCCCTTTTCCCTCGGGGGAGAGGGCAAAGCGTTTTCCTGTTGGATCAACGGCATCGGGCCAGGCAGGGGCAAAGTTGACGATGAAAAAGAGGCTGAGCCCCAGCAGCAGAATAAAAATGCGTTTCCAATCTATATCCGAGGTGTTCATGGTTGTCCTTTGTGCCTTATTGGCTGTTGTTTGTGTTGTCATGGGTATTGGGTCTCCTGCAATTACCAGCCGCGGGTGCCAAGGATGTGCTTTATCTCGGCCTGGCGGATACGTTCATCGTGGGCTTTTTTAATGTCGTGGGCCTGGTCGATCTTCTCAACGAGAAGGCCTGTGTCAGCCGGTTTCATCAGGAAGTCAAGGGCACCGAGCTTCATGCCCTCGATGGCGTTGGAGACGGTGGCCTTGCCGGTGAGCATCACCACCGGGAGGGTCGGGTTGATTGCCTTGATCCGCTTTAAGGCTTCAATGCCTGACATGCCGGGCATGAGCACATCCAGTATGACAACATCAAATTCGGTCTTTTCAGCGATTTCTACGGCGGTTTCACCTGAAAAAGCCGTTGTTACGGAATAGTTTCGAAGTTCCAGCCTCTGGGCAAGAGCTTCGACGAACTCCTGTTCATCGTCCACAAGCAGTACTTTTGTTTTCATTTGAATGGGTCCTTACTGTTAAGGGTTATCTGTTGCTGCTGCCCGGGTTCAGAAAGCAGCTCAAAAAAACGGGCGTTGCTGCCACGGTTCATTATTTCTTTGCGTTGATCTTGTCGTAGGCCTCCTGCATGGTGCGGGTGAGCAGGTCGATGTCTGCTGGTTTCTGCAGGTAGGCAAAGGCCCCGAGTTCCATGCACTTTTTTCTGTCGGCTTCGGATCCGTGGCCGGTGAGGATGATCACTTCAATGTCGGGCTTTGTCTCCTTGATTTGCCTGAGGACCTCAATGCCGTCAATGCCCGGCATTCTCAAATCCAGCACCATGACATCGGTCTTTTCCCTGTTGGTAAAGTCAAGGGCCTGTTCGCCGTTCAGGGCGATTTCATTGGCAAACTGCCTCATCTCCAGACGTTTTGACAGGGTCTGGATAAACTCTTTTTCGTCATCCACCAGAAGAATCCTGGTGGGGGTTTCAAAGTTGTAATTGTGGGTGATGTCGGTCTGGTAATAGTTTTTCCCGATCTTTGTCTCCACCGACTGGACCCCTTCGATCTCCTTGACACGGGTGGTGATCTTCTGCTGAAGGGAAGAGAGCATCAGCACTTTTTTATCGATGGTCACCACAACCTGGCCCTTGTCGGCAGTTGCAAAGAGGCCCTTGCCAAGGGACGATAGGACGATCTCAACCTCAGCGGCCAGACGAAAGTCCGCCGCCTCCTGTTTGATGGTTTCCCCGTCAATATCGGAAAGGGTCTTGACCTGCTCGATCACCAGGGAGACCGACTCGTGGACATCGACCTTGTCCGTTGGAACAACAATGTCGTAAAGATCCTTGTTCCACGCTTTTTTCTGTGCAACGGTGTTGGTCCAGAGAAAGGCGTACTTGTCCGACTGGGCCATGTTGTTTTTTACCTCTTTTTCCATTGCTTCCAGGTCAGCAGTGTCAGTTTCCCGCCCTTCTCCGGCTGCTTTCAGGGAAGCTATGCCGTTTTTTATCCGGGTCTCCTTGTCGGTGATAATCAGTACACGGAGAACGTGGGAGATCTTTTTGGGGATCAGATGGCCGGTGATGCCGTGCAGGATGCAGCTGCCCGCTGCAACCTCATTGGCAATGGTCTCCTTGATGCAGGCAATGCAGCGTTCCGTCTCATGGGTAAAGTCGTTGAAGGCGATCTGCCGGCTTTCAACCACCTTCTGCAGGGTTGCCTGCTTGATCTTGTGCCTGTCGGCTGTCTTGGCAATGATCATTTTATCCGTAATGATCCGGCAGTCAAGGGCTTCTGCCAGCTGGTCAACCCGTTTTTGTGCGTTGGAATAAATTCCGCTTGTTATCATTAGAACTGACATTGTAACCTCCGTTTAAAAATGAGTATGCACTGTTTTTCAGGACCAACGGTCCTGGTCTTTTTTTATCTGGTGACTATAAATATAGCAATAGGCATGCCATGATTTCAAGATCCTTTTATATCAATGGGTTGTTTTTTTTGTGGTTGTGGGGGACGGAATGTGTGACACTTATTGAAACGTTTTAAAACAATAAACAGGAAGCAAATTGAAACCAAATGAACCGGTGCTGGTTTCAGTGGGAGAAGACAGGATGGCAGGATGTCTTTTTCTGGCCAATCGGTCAGACGGAGCTGGTGTCCGGTGGTGCAACGAAGAAGAGGGCGTAAAAGACAAGACATATGGGCCGTTTTATTCTGATCAGGAGCCGTAACCTATAATGGGGCTCGCGCTATCCGTGGACCATTTCAATGCCGGAGCCGCTGGTCAGTACGTTGACCTGGGCGTTTATTTTTTGGCACAGCAAACAGCACTGCTGCCCCAGGGGGGAGGATTTGCAGTCCTGGTCTGACAGTGTTTCGGTAAAAGGGGGAGTGTCTGAAGCCGAGGTGGCGGTCATCTGCACAGCGGTTTTGTTTTCTGGTGTGTGGACAAGAATCGTTAAAACCGTTCCGGGCCGGGAGATGGCGGTGAGCCATTCAATGCAGGAGAACACGGCTGCCTGGAAAAGGAGGGGATCTGTTTCAACCAGCTGCTCTTCCTGGTTGTCGGCCATTTTGACCTCAACCTCTAAAAGATCGGTGATTCTCCGGGTGATGGAGACCAGGGCGTTGACGGTTTCCACCACAGGTAGTTCTGCCCGGACCCGGTCCGGTGCGTGGGCAAAGGTGTTCAGTTCCGAGGTCCGTGTTTTGCCCCGCAACACCTGTCTTTCGATGGTTTCAAGGCTTTTTGAAAGGCTTTTGGCAAGCTGCTCCTTTGTCTGACTGTGGTCCATGGCGAGAAGATCATTCATCAGTGCCTGGTTTTCGCTGATGATGGCCAGAACGTTCTGAAGCTCATGGGTGACAGAGGCGGTTACCCTGCCCATGAACGCCGGTTTGATACTGTTGTCTTCCATTGTTCTCTCCTCCGCTTTCAATGGTTCAGGGCCGATGAGATCTTGTCGATCAAATCGTTGATGTCCAGGGGTTTCATAAGATAGTCGCTGGCGCCGATGCGCATCCCTTCCAGCCCGTCCTTGGTGGACCCATGGCCGGTGAGGAGAATGACGGGCAGGCTGTTGTCCATGGCTTTGATCTGTTTCAATGTCTCAAGGCCGCTGAGTCCTGGCATCATCAGGTCAAGGACAACGACGTCAAACCGGGCGTTGGCAATCATTGTGATGCCGGTTTCACCGTTTTCTGCTGTTTGGGGCTGGTATCCCCTTATTTTCAGCCGTTCGGCCAAGGCTGATACAAATTCAGTCTCATCGTCAATGAGCAGGATGTGAGTCGTCTTGTCCATGGTTAGCCTCCTTTTTGTTATTTGGTTTATCCGGCAGATTTATGGTGAACGAGGTGCCTTTTCCCTCGGTGCTCTCGACACTGATCTGCCCGCCGAGTTTGTTGATGATGCCGTAGGTGATGGAGAGGCCTAACCCGGTTCCTTTCTCTTTTTTTGTGGAGAAAAACGGGTCAAAGATGTTGTTGAGTATTTCCTGGGGAATTCCGCAGCCGTTGTCGCTGATGATAACGGAGATTCCTTTGTTTTTACGGTTTGTTGTTGCAATGGTGATAATACCGCCGTCGTCAACCGCTGCAAAGGCGTTGGTCAAAAGGTTGAGAAACACCTGCTGCAGCTGGCCGAAATCCGATGATATTGGGTTCAGTGGTTCAAACAGTTTGAGGCGGACATCTATTTTTCTGTAAAGAGCCTCTTTTTCCAGGATTTCAAGGACCTCATGGATCACAACGTTGATGTTTATGGATTCGAATTTTACCTCGATGCGTTTTGAAAACCCCAGCAGCCGATGGGTGATCTTCCGGCATCTGGCAACGGAATTGATGATGGAGCGGGTCAGTTCGTCAAATTTTGACCGGTTGGCAATATCGTCTGTCATCTGGATCAAATCGCTTAAAAGGCCGGCCTTTTCGTTGATGATGGCCAGGGGGTTGTTGATTTCATGGGCCACACCGGCGGCCAGACGGCCGATGGACGAGAGTTTCTGGGTGTGCTGGAGCTCGGCCATCATCTGCTCCCTTTTTTCATCGGCTCTTTTGATTCGGCTCACCAGAACGCCGGTCATCTTGAACACCGTTACCACAATGATGACAAAGCTGATGCTGAAAACCAGGATCAGCTCGGCCTTCAGGGAGTACCAAGACTTCAGCACCACCGAATAGGGCTTGACCAGCATCAATGTGTAGTCTGCCGATGAAAAATCGGCGCTGGCAACAATCACCTCCCGGGTGGTAACGTTGACAATATCGGATCCGTCGGGGAATGCTTCCATTGTACGGCTGTTGTTAATTTTCAAGGTGCATTTTTCAAGGGTCTGGCCGTAGTATCGGGAGTCTGTCTGGAGAATGCCCTTGCTGTTGACGAGAAAGGCGTCGCTTTGAAAATCAAGTCCCATGCTGTTGATCAGGTTGTCAAAGTGGTCCGTATCGATGGTGGCCCGCAGTATCCACGTCTTGTCATCATCGGTAAGGTGCTGGACGGCAATGGCAATGTGGGGGATCTTTCGATACCCCATGAATACGTTGCTGATGAACTGCCCTTTAATCCGGGTCTCTTTGAAAGATCGCTGTTCGGCGTAGTTCTTCCCCAGCAGGGCATAGGGGCCGGCGTAGCTGACAAGGTCGCCTTCGGGGTTGATGAGTCCAAGATCCACAAAACCGTTGAGCTCCTTTTTCAGGGAGATAAAAATTTTTTTGATGGTCTCTTCCCTGCTCAGCTCTTCAAAGGAATATGCCGACGAGATGAAACGTATGGTGGAAAGCCGCTCTTCCAGGAAGAGTTCAAAGGAGTGGCGGGTCTTGTTGGCCATGGCGTAGAGGGGGCTGGTCATCTCGCTTTTCAAATGGGTCTTGTACTGGAAATGGTTGATGACCAGCATGGTTGCCAGGGGGATCACAGCAATGGCAAGCATGGTGGTAATGAACTTCCACTTCAGTTCATTGTAGTGATTGGGGGAGGAGGTGTCGGCTCCTGGTTTTTTTTTAGACATTTTTTCCCTCTATTGTTCGGGTGCAAAAGTTGTCCCCGCTCTTCAGGGTGCCGTCGAGGTAATGGTCAAAGGCCTCTGTAAACGGACCTAACACACAATCAAAAACAATCACCTTTTTCCACTGGAGAAAGTGATAGTATTCTTCTTCAATGGCGTTGCAGATCACGGTGCTGATGTTTTCCGAGAGAATAAACTGGCATAGAGCTTCGGCAGACGAACGCTTCAGCACCATGTTCCTCCGTTCTTCTACCTGGGTGCCGTTGGAAATCGTGGCAATAAGGGCTTCGGGGGCCAGGTCAAAGCGGGGGGCAACCTCGTCACGGTAAAGGGGAATCATTACTTTATGAATCATAATTCTTGCTGTCCATTGCTCTATTTTTATTTTACACCGTTTGAAAGGGAAGGCAACAATAAAAAGGGCATGCAAGGCTTGTCTGACCACTTTGTTGCCTGGCCGACGTTATTATCAAGACCCAAAAAACACGTTTGAATTGTTTCAACTGGTACCATAATGGTTCAGGGTTGTACACAAAAAAAAGCAAAAAAGCAGCAATTCTTTTGATTCTCCATCGAACAAAAGGGGGAGATAAACGAATGTTCCTGTGTACGGGTTCAGTCGTTGTCATCGATGCCGTATCGCTTTATTTTCCGCCACAGGGTGCTTCTCCCCCAGCCAAGGATGGATGCCGCCCTGTTTTTTTTCCCCTTTGCCCTGACCAGGGCGTCAAGGATCATCTGTCTTTCCGCGGCCTGCCAGGTTTGCGGGGTCTCTTCCCCCATGTCAGGCCTTGCCGGTGCCGATTCTTCGGGGGGATCAGGGGCTTTTTCAAAGGAGCTCTTTTTCAGGATGGTTTCCCGGGAGACGTCGAAGAGGTAGGCCGGCAGATGGTCCGGCTGAATCACAGGGCCTGTGGAGATGTTTACGGCGTATTCGACGATGTTTTTCAGCTCTCTGATGTTTCCGGGGAAGCCGTATTCCAGCAGTATGGTCAGCGCCTCGTTGGAAAATCCCTTGATCGGCTTTTCCAGAAGCTCAACATAGCTGCTGAAAAAATGGTCCAGGAGCAGCCGGATATCCCCCTCCCTCTCCCGCAGGGGAGGGAGGTGGATTCGTGCCACATTGAGCCTGAAAAGGAGATCCTGCCTGAAACTGCCCTGGTGAACCATCTGTTCAAGATTCCGGTGGGTGGCGGCGATGATTCTTACATTGGCGTTGAATCCCTTTGTGCTGCCCAGAGGATAGATGATTTTGTCATCGAGAAAGGTGAGCAGTTTTACCTGGAGGGAGAGGGGCAGATCCCCGATTTCCGTTAAAAAGATCGTTCCGTTGTGGGCCAGTTTGAAACGGCCCGGTTTGTTTTCAACGGCGCCGGTAAAGGCCCCTTTGACATGGCCGAAGATTTCCGACTCGAGAAGGGTCTCGGGAAGGGCGCCGCAGTTGATCTTGATAAACGCCCCGGGGGCCCTGTTGGAGGTGTCATGGACGGCCTCGGCAACCAGGTCCTTTCCCGTCCCCGTCTCGCCGGTGATTAGGATCGATGCGTCGCTCTGGGCCAGCACGGGAAGAGTTTGAAATATTTTC
>DATFJZ010000053.1:0-2192 GCA_035268945.1 Desulfobacteraceae bacterium
CCGGCTTCGGCTGTTTTTCATCCCCTTTTCCAGGATTTCCATTCCCTGGGCCGTTGTGGTGGTGATAAGCACCCGTGTCCCCCTGGGAAGGGTCAGGTGGTTTACCAGTTCAACGGCAAGAAAGGCCTCCCCTGCCGAGGCCGCCTGGATCCAGATGTCGGCCCTGGAAAAGTGCCGTGGGGAGGTCCGCTTGGCAAAGCCCTGCTTCAGCCGATGGTTGGTCTTGAGCATCGGTGCGGCAATGGCCCAGAGAAGGTTGTAAAGTGTGAGGAAAACGTGTAAAAGGAGATTGGTTTTCATCCTTTTATCATCTCATGTTTTTTTAATATTGACAAGGGTTCTTGTTTTCATCCATAATAAAAAGCTTATGAAAAATTCAATTGGAAATGCCTTGGATACCAGAAGTGAGACCCTTTTGCGCATGATCGGTGTTCACTGGAAACGGCTTGGCTGTGCCATGCTCTGCATGGTGGTGGTGTCGGCGGCAACGGCGGCATCGGCCTATCTTGTCAAGCCCATGCTGGATGATATTTTTATCAGCAAGGATGAAACAAAACTTTTATTCCTTCCCGCCGCTGCCATCCTGGTCTTTTTTTTAAAGGGAATGGGGGCCTACGGCCAGGAATACCTGATGAACTATGTTGGCGAACGCATCATCAAGCAGTTCCGGGATACTCTCTATGAAAAGATCATCGATCTGCCCCTGGTCTTTTTCCACCAGGAGAAGACCGGCGTTCTCATGTCCCGGATCACCAATGACGTGAACATTGTCAAGGGCATGGTCTCCAAGGCGGTGACCAGTGTGCTCAGGGATATCTTCACCGTGGCAGGATTGACCTGCGTGATTTTTTACATGGACTGGAAGCTGGCCATGGGGGCCTTTGTTATTCTGCCCCTGGCCTTTTATCCCATTGTTGTTTTTGGCCGCAGGGTGCGGCGGTTCAGCACCGGCTCCCAGGAGACCATGGCCGAGCTGAACACCTTTCTCCATGAAACCTTTTCCGGAAACAAGATCGTCAAGATCTTCACCAACGAGGCGTATGAAAAGGAACGGTTCAGGAAAAAGAGCCAGCGGCTCTTTCGGCTGGAGATGAAGTCGGCCATTGCAAAGTCCCTCTCCTCTCCCGTGATGGAGTTCCTCGGGGGGCTCGGCATAGCCTTTGTCATCTGGTTCGGCGGTTCAAGGGTAATCAGCGGCGCCTCAACCCCGGGCACTTTTTTTTCTTTTCTCACCGCCGTGATGATGCTCTACGGACCGGTCAAGAAGATAAGCAAGCTCAACAACACCATCCAGCAGGGCATGGCTGCTGTGACAAGGATATTCGACGTCATCGAGAAGCCATCCAATGTCCTGGAGCCTGAAATCCCTGAAAACCTCCATGCTTCTTCTGTCCCGGTGACGTTTGAGGATGTCTCGTTTGCCTATGCCCCGGAGGAGGAACCCGTTCTCAAGGCCATCAACCTTGAGGTGAAACCGGGGGAGGTGCTTGCCCTGGTCGGCATGAGCGGCGGTGGAAAGACCTCCCTGGTCAACCTTGTGCCCCGGTTTTACGATGTCACCCGGGGCAGGGTGATGGTCGGCGGCATCGATGTCAGAAGGCTTGCATTGAAAACCCTGAGGCAGAAGATCTCCATTGTGACCCAGGAGCCGATTCTTTTTAACGAAACCGTTTTTGATAATATCCGGTACGGAAAGATGGACGCTTCCGTTGAAGAGGTCCATGCAGCAGCCAGGGCAGCTTATGCCCACGACTTTATCACCGGATTTCCAAGGGGGTATGACACGGTGATCGGGGAGTTGGGGAGCCGCCTTTCCGGTGGTGAAAAACAGCGCATGTGCATTGCCCGGGCACTTCTCAAGGACGCCCCTGTTCTTATCCTGGACGAGGCCACCTCTGCTCTGGACGTGGAGGCGGAAGGCGTGGTTCAGAAGGCCTTGGCCAACCTGATGAAGGGGCGGACCACCTTTGTCATTGCCCACAGGCTCTCCACCATTCACCATGCCAACAGGATCGTGTTTCTGAAAAATGGCAGCATCGTTGAGCAGGGGACCCATGACCAGCTCATGGCCCTGAAAAGAGAATATTTTAAGCTGCAGACCATGCAGCATCCAGACGGAGTGATAACCGTCGATTAACCATAGGGGCCGCTAATAATGGATTTGGCCGAAATTGTGATCAAGCCGTCGGGCC
>DATFJZ010000054.1:0-3362 GCA_035268945.1 Desulfobacteraceae bacterium
CATCCCCTCTCGTTTAAATATGTCCTGGAAGCCCAGCAAAAAGGCGCCAGTCTGATCAGCGTGGACCCGAGGTTCACAAGGACCTCGTCAAAGGCGGACCTCTACGCACCCCTGCGGTCCGGAACGGACATCGCCGTTCTCGGCGGCATGATCAAGTATATCCTCGACAACGAGCTTTTCAACGAAGAGTACGTTGTTGAGTACACCAATGCCTCGTTCCTGGTGAACAAGGATTTCGATTTTGACGACGGTAAGTTCTCGGGGCTGGATCCCGAAACCAAAACCTACAACCGTTCCACCTGGGGATTCCAGATGGACAAAAACGGCGTTCCCAAAAGGGACAACACCCTCAGGGACCGGAATTCAGTTTTTCATTTGCTGAAAAAGCACTACAAGCAGTACGACACAAAAACCGTATCAAGCATCACAGGCATGCCGGAAGAAGACCTTTTGGCATTGTATCGCACCTACGCCGCCACCGGTGCCAGGGGCAAGGCAGGTACAATCATGTACGCCATGGGATGGACCCAGCACACCGTCGGCGTCCAGAACATCCGGTGCATGGCCATGATCCAGCTGCTGCTGGGTAACATGGGCGTGGCCGGCGGCGGGGTCAACGCCCTGCGCGGGGAATCCAATGTTCAGGGTTCCACGGACCACTGCCTGCTGTGGCACATCTGGCCGGGGTACCTGAAAACTCCCAGGGCTTCCAACGGGGATCTTGCCGCCTACAACAGCACCTGGACCCCGGAAAGCAGCGATCCTCTAAGTGCCAACTGGTGGCAGCACACCCCCAAGTACACCACAAGCCTTCTCAAATCGTTTTTTGGAGAGCAGGCCACCAAAACGAACGATTTCGGCTACTCCTGGCTGCCCAAGGTGGACGACAAAACGGTCTACTCGTGGTTTGACCTGTTTGACGAGATGTACCGGGGCAGCATCGAGGGCTTTTTCGCCTGGGGCCAGAATCCCGCCTGCAGCGGCGCCAATGCGGCCAAGAACAGGGAAGCCATGAAAAATCTCGACTGGATGGTCAATGTCAACCTCTTTGACAACGAGACCGGCTCGTTCTGGAAGGGACCCGGCATGGACCCGACCACCATTAAAACAGAGGTGTTCATGCTTCCCGCCTGTGTTTCCGTGGAAAAAGAGGGCAGCATCACCAACTCGGGCCGGTGGATGCAGTGGCGGTACCAGGGGCCCAAGCCCCTCGGCAACAGCCTCTCCGACGGGGACATCATCATGCGGCTGGGGCATGAACTGAAAAAGGTGTACGCCAGCAGCGGGGCCTTTCCAGACCCCATCAAAAATCTGAAATGGGATTACGAGACCCACGGCGAGTACGATCCCCACAAGATGGCCAAAGAGATCAACGGCTACTTTACCAAAGATGTCATGGTCAAGGGCAAGTTCTGTAAAAAAGGCACCCTGGTGCCCTCCTTTGCATGGCTCCAGGACGACGGATCCACCTCTTCGGCCAACTGGCTCTACTGCAACAGCTACACGGAAAAGGGCAACATGTCGGCGCGGCGGAGCAAAAAAGACGCCAAAAACAAGATCGGCCTCTATCCGGAATTTTCCTGGTGCTGGCCGGTAAACCGGAGAATCATCTACAACCGCGCCTCGGTGGATCCCAAAGGACAGCCCTGGGACAAAGAGGACTGGGTCATCCGGTTTGAAGGCGACACCAAAGACGGCAAATACGTTTCCAAGAAATGGGCCGGAGACGTTCCCGACGGCGGTTGGTATCCCCTGGAGAACCCCGACGGCACACGCAGATCCGATGCGAAACACGCCTTTATCATGCGAAAACACGGGTTTGCCCAGATATACGGCCCGGGCAAGGCCGACGGCCCCTTTCCCTCCCACTACGAGCCCATCGAGACTCCGGTGTCAGAGAATCTGCTCTATCCGGATCAATTGAGCAGTCCCGTTGCCGTCACCTACGACACCGATATCGACAAGTACGCCGCATCGGATTCAAAATACACCATTGTCTGTTCCACCTACCGGGTGACGGAGCACTGGCAGACAGGTCTGATGACCCGTCCCCAGCCCTGGCTCATGGAACTGCAGCCCCAGGTTTTTGTCGAGATGAGCGAGGAACTGGCAAAGGAGAAGGGTATCCAGAACGGCGAGCGGGTCATGGTGGAATCCATACGGGCCGACCTGGAATGCACTGCCATCGTGACCAAGCGTTTCAAGCCCTTTGACATCAACGGCAAGACGGTTCACCAGGTCGGGGTGCCCTGGCATTTTGGCTGGAGATGGCCGGACAGTTCAAAAAACCCCTCGGTCAAGGAAGACAGCGCTAACCTGTTGACACCGTCGGCAGGGGATCCCAACACCAGAATACCCGAAACCAAGGCGTTTCTGGTCAACATAGCAAAATTGTAAACAAAGGAGACGATCAACCATGAGCAAATCCTTTTTTATCGATACCACATTGTGCACGGCGTGCCGGGGATGCCAGGTCGCCTGCAAGCAGTGGCACGACCTGCCGGCCGAAAAGACGATAAACCGGGGATCCTTCCAGAACCCCGCCGATCTCTCATTTCAGACCTACAAGCTTGTCAGGTTCAGCGAAGAGGTGATCGACAAGAAACTGCACTGGCTCTTTTTCCCCGACCAGTGCCGACACTGCGTGGACGCCCCCTGCCTCTACACGGCAGACGACCCCACAGCCATCTTCAAAGACCCGGCAACCGGGGCCATCATCTTCACGGCAAACACGAAAAAGCTGGATGCCGATGCGATTATCGAATCCTGCCCCTACGACATTCCCAGGAAAGCCGCCGACGGCACCCTTGCCAAGTGCGACATGTGCCTTGACCGGGTGCAGAACGGAGAGTTGCCGGCCTGTGTCAAAACCTGCCCCACCGGGGCCATGCATTTCGGGGAAACCGACGAGATCCTGGCCATGGCGGAAAAGCGTCTCTCCCAGGTGAAAAAGACGTTTTCCAAAGCTGCCCTGCTGGACGCGGACTATGTCAACACAATCTATTTGACAGCCCACGAGCCCTACCTGTATCATAACTTTGCCGTGGCGGCTTCGGCCAGGCCGAAGAACAACGGTATGACACGGCAGACGGCCCTTAAAACGATGTTTAAACCCTTTACCGCAGCTGCCAGAACGCTTGCCGGATAACCCCTTCCCATGGGGCAGACCTTACCGGTCGGCCCCATGAAGCGTATCTTTTTTATGTAACGGCCATGAGCAACGTGCTCACAACAAAGATAGAAAGCCGAATTAGAGGCAACCGGTCCGGGTTTTGCCCGTAGCGGTTTTGAGCGGTAGCTGTGAGCACGGATGCTCAAAACAGCTGCCGCTCACCTCGGAACAAATCTTGGATGATTTGTGA
>DATFJZ010000055.1:0-7166 GCA_035268945.1 Desulfobacteraceae bacterium
TCTTCCACGATTGCCCGGGCCTCTTCCAGGGCCGCTGCCAGCCGTTCATCGTACCCCCTTTGCTGAACAGCCGCGGCAAACACCCTGTCAACCCCCCAGGCGAGATTGACCGCCGTTGGTCTTGCCCCCTTGATTCTCCGGCACTCCCCGGCAAGGTACTCATCACCGCCTTTTTTTTCTTTGTCCCGGAGAAGAGCCGTGTAGACACCAAAGGCGCCGGTGGCACCGATCAGGGGGGCGCCCCTGACATACATCTCTTTGATGGCTGTTATCACATCATCCACATCAACGAGCTCGGCTGTGACAAATTCGTGGGGCAGCCGTCTCTGGTCAATGACCCTTGCCGTTCGGGTTGTCTCATCAAACCATATGGGTCTTGTCCCCTTGCTATCATTTTTCATTGTATCATCGTCCTTTGTTGAAAGATTGTCCTTTGATTCCCAGGTGTTCAGGGAATCGCCAAAACATAATATACGCATCCTGCCTGCCCGTTTGCCCGTTTGCCATGTTGCGACAACAGGCACATCGTTCATCCCTCCATGGCATGGCCGGTATAATGATCAAGGCAGAAGGCAATGTTAAATTTCGGTGCTGCCCGCCGCGGTTTTCAGCCGGGACCATGCCTGGCGCAGGTTGACCAGGGCCAGGGCCAGTCTGCCCCTTGCCGTTATCAGCTCTGTCTGGGCTTCATTGAGACGCACCAGGGAGGTCTGGCCGGCCCGGTATTCCGATTCGACAAGGTCCCTTGTCTTTTTCACCAGCCGGGTGTTTTCCCTCTGGAGCCTCAGCTGTTTCTGAAAAGAGATCACCTTGCTCCCCTCCTGGAGCACCTCGGAGGCAATGTCGGTTTCAAGGCTTTCAAGGGTTTGTTCGGCCTCCTCTTTTACCGCCATGGCCCGGTACAGGGCGGCCTGGTTTTTCCCCCCCTGGAACATCGGATAGGAGAGACCCAGCATCACACTGCCGGCAAGATCATCGGTTTCCACTGTCGCACTGCCCGTCCTGTCCGCGCTGACCCCGCCTGACAGGCTGACAACGGGCCAGTAGGCAGCCTTTGCCGCACCGATGTCTGCTTCTGCCCGCTTAAGGGAAAGTTCTCCCTCCCGGATATCCGGCCGTCGGGCCAGGGCTTTGTCGGTGTAAACGGCAATATCCGGCAGGACCATCTCCTCTTTTTTTTCCGGGGCAAGGGGGGCCGGTTCGGGCAGGTGGGCCATGGGGGCGCTGATCCCGAGAAGGGCGGCAAGGGCTGCCCTGGCAATTTTGTACTGGTAGGCGGCGCTCTCGATTTCGGTTTCAGCGGTGTTTACCTTGATCTGGAAATTGTACAGATCGCTTAACGCCCCGGTTCCCACCTTTTTTTTAATTTCTGCCTCTTTTAATTGTTCACGGTTGAATTTCCGGTCAGCCTCGGCAATCTCCCTGTTTTTCAGGGCAAGCTGGGCTGAAAAATAGGTGTCGGCAATGGCGGACACCAGCACCCGCTGGGCATCTTCCAGGGAAGCCCTACGGCCCTTCCGGGCAAGACGGGCCGCCATGGTGCGGTATTTTCTCTCAAACCCTGAAAAAAGGACCCATTGCCCGGAAAGACCCGTGCTGTAGGTTTCCTGGGTCTTGTCACTTTCCGGGAACCCTTCAAGGGAGTTGTCGGACCTTTCATTGCGGGTATACGAGCCCGAGGCTTCAAGGGTTGGATACCACAGGGCCTCGGCCTCCCGGACGGTTTCTTCGGCCTGGGTGATCCGGGATCTTGCCGCCTCAATGGAGGGGTTGTCCGCCAATCCCGTCTCAACGGCCCTGGCAAGGGTGATGACCTCTCCAGAGGCAGCGGGGATGCCGGCAAACAAAACAAATGTGACGAGTAGGTGTAACATCTTTTTCATGGTTGCTCCTTAAATTAGAGTTCTCAACTAAAAGCATCCAAGACCTAAAGTTGACTGCAAAATCTTATAATCGGGTTTCATGTTCCTACCCCCTGGTTGGATGCCCCCACCGGGCCATTATTCATACCTGTGCCGGGCCGGTTCCACATCCACCCGTTTGGGCCACCTGCCGTGCCTGATCCGGTGGGCGGCCAGCCTGAAATCGTTGAGGATGGCCATCAGACTGGGGATCAGAACAAGGGTGAGAATGGTGGCAAAGGCCACCCCGGCAGCAAGGGAGATGGCCATGGGAATGAGGAAACGGGCCTGGAGGTCGGTTTCCAGGAGCATGGGGCTGAGCCCGCCCACGGTGCTCAGGGTGGTGAGGAAGATGGCCCGGAACCGCCGGGTTCCCCCCTTGATGATGGCATCAAAAAAGGGGATTCCCTGGGAGAAATTGACATTGATCCTTTCGATGAGAACGATGGCATCGTTGACCACCACCCCGGTGAGGGCAACCATGCCAAAGACGCTCATGATGGAGAGACTGTACCCCATGGCAAGATGGCCCATGACGGCGCCGATGATGCCGAAGGGGATGGTGAACATGATGATAAACGGCTGGATGTAGGAACGGAACATGGTGGCCACCATGGCAAAAATCCCCACCAGGGCCAGGGGGAAGCCGATCAGCAGGCTGGAAAAGGACTCCCTGGACCGCTTTTTGTCACCCTGGAGCACCACCTTGAGATCGGGAAACCTTGATTCCAGCTGTTTTAAAAACGAGGCCTCCAGCTCGGTAAAGATCTCATTGGTGTTGGCCTTTTTCGTGTTCACCGAGGCGGACACGGAAACCCTCCGCATGCCGTTGGTGCGGGTGATGGCCGAATAACCCGGCTGAAAGTGCATCGCTGCCACGGAACCCAGCAGCACCTCATCCCCGCCGGGGGTACGGATGCGCATGGTCTCAAGGCTCTCCAGGGATCCCCTCTCCTCTTCCGTGTATCGGATTTTGACCCGGATATCATCCTCCCCCCTCTGAACCCGAAGGGCTTCGTTGCCGTAATAGGCGGAATTGACCTGGGAGGCAAGATCGGCAACGGTGATTCCCAGGTGCCTTGCAAAGGGTTTGAGAGCCAGGCGCAGCTCTTTCTTGCCCGGAGAGAAGTCCGACGCAATCTGGTAAACACCGTCAAAGGTTTCCAGCCTTGCCATGAGGCGGTCAGCGGCGGCAAGGACGTTGTCCATGTCTTTCCCCTGTATCCAGAAGGCCAGGGGCGCGCCGTGGCTGCCCGGGGACATGGCTTCACAGCTCAGGGTTTCGGCCCCTGGAATCGGACCAGTCTCCTCCTCCCAGGCCGCCGTGATCTCCTTTGAGTGGATGCCCCGCTCTTCGGATTCCAGGAGGATGGCCTGGACCATGCCGGCATTGGGCCCTGTGGTGGAGGAGCCCCTCCTGCTGGAAGTGCCTCCGATGAAGGCCAGTTTTTTTTCCACAAGGGGCTTGCCGGACAGGGTGTCGGTCTTGTCCGCCACTCTTGCCAGGGACTCTTCCAGCTGTTTCACCGCCCTCTCCGTCACCGATGCCGGGGTGCCGTTGGGAAACACCACGGAAGAGGTGACAATGAACCCGTCAATTTCGGGAAAGACGTTGAATTTAACGCTTCCCCCCTTGATCAGGCCGGTCACCGCCAAGAGCACACTGATGGCAACACAGAAGGAGATATAGCGCCAGCGCAGGGCCTGACTCAAAAAAGGGGTGTAAACGTTTGTGACAAACCACTCCATGCCGTTGCTGGTAAACCGGTGCACCCCTTGAAAGAATCGTGACATCCCCCGGGTCTGTTTTTCTTCGTTGGGGTCTGAAAGGTGACTCAAATGGGCCGGCAGCAAAACCAGGCACTCGACCAGGGAGACGGCAAGGCAGGAGATGACCACCGGGGGCAGCACAGAGATGAACTTTCCCATGGTGCCCCCCACATAGGCCAGGGGAACAAAGGCCACACAGGTGGTCAGCACCGCTGCCAGCACGGGCATACCCACCTCCATGGTCCCCTCCACCGCGGCCTTTAGGGGCGGTTTCCCGTTTTTCCGGTGAACATAGATGGATTCGCCGACAACAATGGCATCGTCCACCACAATGCCGATGACCAGGATCAGGCCGAAAAGGGAGATCATGTTGATGGAGCCGCCAATGGCCCATAAAATGGCCAGGGCTCCGGCAATGGAGATGGGAATGCCCATCCCCACCCACCAGGAGAGGCTGGTGTTTAAAAAGGCCCACAGCAGGACAAACACGATGCAGAGACCGAAGGTGCCGTTTTTCACCAGCAGGTTGATCCTTGCCCTGAGCATGTCTGTCCGGTCGTAGAGAACATCGAAGTCGATGCCCGGGGGCAGTTCCGACTGGGTGGTTCTGACGAAATCATGGACCGCATCGGAAATGACAATGGCATCCTCCTCCTCGGTTTTGGACACGGTGACAAGGACCGTTCGCTTGCCGTTGATAAAGGCCCTTGACGGGTCCTGTTCAAACCCGTCCACGATGTCTGCCACCTGGTCCAGGGTCACAGTCTCACCCGAGGGGGCTGCCAGGACAATGATCTTCCCGAACTCCCGGCCGGTGTACTTTCTGCCCATGGTCCGGACGCGGATCTCCTCTCCCTCGGCCCGAATGGTTCCCCCGGAACGGTTCAGGCTGCTGTTTCGCACAGCCTCTGCCACGGCGGCAAAGGAGAGGTGGTACTGCATCAGTTTCTCCTCGGAGATTTCAATGGAAATCTCGTACTCCCTGGCACCGGAGACGGAAACCTGGGACACCTCGGGAAGCTGCCGGGCCCGTTCCTCGATCCGCTCCCCCCACTGCTTCAGTCGTTTTTCCGGCATGTCTGCGGCAAGGTAGAGGGTGATTACGCTGTCCTTCATCACCACCTCCTTGATCACCGGGTTTTCCGCATCAACGGGAAAATTGGAGATGGCATCGATGTTGGCCCGGACACTCTCCAGAACACTGTCGGTGTCATATCCCTCATCCACCTCGATCATGGCCGTTGCCATGTTTTCCGAGGAGGTGGTGGTGTACTCGTCAATGCCCTCGAGACTCTCAATGGCCTCTTCGATTTTACGGCTGATCCCCTCCTCGACCTCTTCAGGGTCGGCTCCTGGATAGGGAACAGCAATGGAGATCTTTTCCAGGTCCATGGGGGGAAAGGTCTCCCTGAGCATGGAAAAGCAGGCAAATCCCCCTGCCAGAAAAATCAGAACCAGGAGGATGTTGGCAAAAACCGTGTTTTTGGCAAAGGTGTAGACTATCTGTTTCATTGGTTTGTTCCGTTCGGGTTTATTGGATTTTGACCCAATATCGGTGGATTAATCAATCAACGGAGGAAAATGTTAACAGGGCGTTTTCCATGGGGTCCACCAGCCGTGTTGTGACAATGATCTCCCCGGGTTTGATTCCCTTTGAGATAAAAACAACCCCCTCTTCATCGTAGGCCCTTGTGATGTGGCGGGTTTCAAGGCGGTTATCCCGGGCAATGTACACGGTGTTTTCCGTGGTGACAGACCAGGACGGCACCCTGTAGAGATCTTCAATTACTTTTCCCGGAACGGCAACCGAGCAGAACATCCCCGCCACCAGGGGAACGTTTTCTGTTTTCCCTTTCCCGGTATTGATGCGGACGGCACAGGTGATGGTCCTGGATTCCCGGTTAAATTCCACAATCCGGTGAAGGTTCCCCTGGACAGGCGGGCTGTCGGGTGTTTCCGTCCACCGGACCGGGCATGTTACCGGCACCGGCTCTGGAAACCACCCCGGAGCCGCCGTCTCGCCCTGCTGAAACTTCAGCCATCGCGAGGCCTTGTCGGCATCCAGGGAGACATTGATTTCAAGGAAGGCATCATCGGCAATGGTAAGAACCGCTTTCCCAGGGGAGGCATATTCGCCTTTTTCAAGGGCAACCTCTGTGATCCGGCAGTCAAAGGGGGCCCTTGCCGTGCACCTGTCAAGGTCTGTTTCCGCCTTGAGAAGATCCGCTTTGGCCGATGCCAGCCGTGTTTTTGCCTCTTTAACCGCGACGGGGTAGAGGTCGATTTTCACTGCCAGCTGGTCCACGTTGTCCCTGGCCGTGTTAAAGGCCTGTTCGGCCTTGTCCACCTGGGAGGCGTTGCCCACGCTATCCTGTTGAAACAGCCGCTTTATCCTTTGGTATTCGGCCTTTGCCAGGTCCCGGGTCCTCTTCAGGGTCTTGATACGTTTCCCGTCGGATCGTCTCTCTTTTTCAAGGCGTTCCATGGCCTGTTTTCTTTCCATGACAAGGGCCCTTGCCTTGTCCCTGGCAATCTGGTAGTTGACGGGATCGATTTTAAACAGCACCTTGTTTTCGGCCACCCGGGCGCCTGGCTTGAACAGGGAAGATGTCCATACAATATTCCCGGAAACCTGGGAAGAGATGGTCACCGAATCTACGGGTTCGGCAACCCCGAACCCCTCCAGGGTGACGGGGACATTTTCCGGCACGGCTTTTTTTACCTGGACCTGGATGACCTGTTCTTTTGGCTCGGCCATCCTGGGTTTCTTCTGACCGGCGGCAAAGTATTTCATGGCTGCAGCGCCGGCAGCCAGCACCGCCAGGCAGATAAAGGCCCTTAAAATGATCCTGGCAGAGGGGGTTTTCTTTGTTTTACGATTGGATGTCATCTGGTTCATGGCAAAAACGTTGACTCCTTTTTTAATATGGTCTGTATCTGTTCCAGGACCTGGCACCATTTTTCCGTGGTTTCAGGGCCCAGCTCCTCCACAAGCTCCACAAAAGCCGACAGGGTGATGTTCTCGATGTCGTCGATTTTTCTGGCAGCCCCGGGGGAGAGGGAGATGTCAACCTTTCTTCTGTCTTCTATGGACGGGGTTCTCACCAGCAGTTGTTTTTCCACCAGTTTTTCAACCATTACCGATGCCGAAGGCGGGGTGACCAGAAGGCTTCTGGCCAACTCCTTCACAGAGACCTTGCCCCTGTGCTGGATGAGCATCAGCACGTGGAACTGGGGCATGGTAAGGTCCTGGAAGGGTTTGTCCCTGTTTTGGGAGTCGGCTTTGAACAGGTGCTTTGAAAAGACCCTCTCCCTTATCATTTTTCCTGTTGAAAAGACCAGTTTTGCCTGGTCCAGTATCCTCTTGTTTTCCATTTTTCGGCCTTGGGAGAGAGGGGGCAGGCCAGCGCTCTGTTCAACCCCCTTCGTTTCCTTAAAAACACCCATGGGGTGCTGCCCACAGGATACGGGCAAAAACGATTAGCATATAAAACA
>DATFJZ010000056.1:0-3961 GCA_035268945.1 Desulfobacteraceae bacterium
CTTCTGTCACCTCCATGAGCTCGTAGAGCCCCACCCTCCCCTTGAACCCGGTGCCGTTGCAGTTGGCACAGCCGGCGCCGGCGTACAATTTAAGCTCCGGAATCTCTTTCTTGTCAAAACCGTGAATTTCCAGGTCTTCCGGATTATATCCCGTCACCTCCCGCTTGCACTGGGGGCAGATCCGCCTGGCCAGGCGCTGGGAGAGAACCATGGAGACAGAAGAGGATAGCATGTACGGCGGTATTCCAATATCGATAAGCCTGCCGATGGTGGACGGACAGTCGTTGGTGTGCAGGGTTGAAAAAACAAGGTGACCGGTCATGGCAGCCTTGATGGCAATTTCTGCAGTGCTCAGGTCCCTGATTTCCCCGACCATGATGATATCCGGATCCTGGCGGAGAAAGGACTTCAGGGCAGCGGCAAAGGTCATTCCCACACTCTCCCTCACCGGAACCTGGTTGATTCCCCGAAAGTTGAACTCCACGGGATCCTCTGCCGTCAAGATCTTGGTGTCTTCCTGGTTGAGCCTATTCAAAATCGAGTAGAGGGTGGTGGTCTTGCCGCTTCCGGTGGGTCCCGTTACCAGGAGCAGTCCGTAGGGTCTGGAGATACAGCGCTTAATCCCCTCAAAGGTATCCGGCTCAAACCCCAGCTTGGCCAGGTCAACGTTGAGGGCGCTCTGGTCAAGGATACGCATGACCACGCTCTCGCCGAACAGGGTGGGAAGGGTGGAGACCCTGAAATCCACGGCCTTGGTCTTGCCGAACCGCAGCTTGATCCTGCCGTCCTGGGGAATCCGCCGCTCGGCAATGTCCAGCTCGGCAAGGATCTTCAACCGTGAAACCACGGCATTTTTAATGGTCAGGGGCAGGTTCATGGATTTAAACAGGGACCCGTCCATGCGGTACCTCACCTGGAGGGATTTTTCAAAGGGTTCGATGTGAATATCACTGACCCCGTCGTTGATGGCCTTTACCAGTATGCCGTTGACCAGCTTGATGATGGGCGCATCCGATGCCATGAACTCGTCATAGCTGTCCTTGGTGTCCGGTTCGGGGACCTCTAACTCCTCTGCCGCCTCGGAGACCAGGGAACCAAAATCATCCACCGACGTGACCTGCTCATCCTCCTCGGCCTCGTCCTTGAAATGGATCAGCTCTTTGTAGTCATCATCACTGATGCGGTAGAAATCCCGATAGGCCTGGATCACATCATTTTCCGTGGAGACGGTGATTTTGAGACTCTTGCCCACCTCCTGCTGCAGCGCCTCAACGGCCGAGGTGTCTGTGGGCTCGGTCATGGTCACCACAAGCTCGTCATCCTTGTTTTTCAGGGGAAAGGCCATGTACTGCCTGGCCGTTTCAAAGGGGAGGAGCTGGAGGATTTCAGGCGTTGGCTTAATGTTGCTGAGCCGAATCACCTGGTAATTGTAAATCCTGCCCAGAACATTGACAATGGTGTCCGGATCGATGTACCCCATGGAGAGAAGCACAGAGCTCAGCCGGCTGCCCGTTTTTTTCTGCTGGTTCTGGGCGGCCTGAAGCTGCATGCTGGTGATCTGCCCCTCCTTGGAAAGGATCTCTCCAATGCGCATCTTTCCCGCACCGGACTGATCCTTGATGGTGGACTTCAGGCTGGTTTTTTTTCCCGATTTTCCTCGTTCAGGCCGTTTCACTGCCATGGTTGCCGCTTACCTGGATTTCAGATTGTCATACAATTTTTTCCCGCCACCGTAGATGAGAAGCACCCCTAGAAAATAAAAACAGAAGGTGATAAACCCAACGGCTCCGGAGAACCCTTCCATGGTTTTAATTTTCGGCATCACCTGGGGAATCCGGTAAAAAACGCCAAAACCGGCAAGAACCAGGGCCGTTCCCCATATTACCTGTATCTTTTTTTTGTCCATTGACTTCACTCCTGAACCATATTTTTCACAACCGTTTGACAGCATTATCGTATAAAAAATATCAAATTTCGGGGCTGGTTATTCTTCGAGCTCCCTGAGCTGGTCGTCAAACCCCTGTTTTTTCTCATCCAGAAGGGTGCTGCTCGTTTCCAGCCGTTCAAACAGCTCATCGATGAGGGCCTGGCAGTCGGCAATCTCCCGGCCGATATCGGCGATCTTTTTCCCATCCTGTACCTCGGAAGCCTTCTGCATTTCGCTGTTCAGTTCTGCCAGGCGGGCTTCTCTCTCCTCAATGCTGTTTTCGACACTTAAGACCTCCTTTTCAATGGGCCTGACAGCCTTTGCCCGCTTTGAAATGATGTCCGAGCGTATTTTCCGCATCTCTTTTTTGGAAATGTTTTTTTTCTCCCCGTCGTTGGGATTTACAGGGGGGGAAGCCCCATTGTTACGGTTTTCCCCATTGTCCTGTTCATCCCATCCCTCTTTTTCCAGGAACTCGGCATAGGTGCCCTCAAAAATCGATATGGTGTTGTTTTTAAACACAATGAGCCGGTTGGCAAGGGAGTGGAGAAACATCTCATTATGGGTCACAAGGACCACAGCGCCGGTGAAAACATCCAGGGCGCCCACCAGGGAGTCACACGACTCCATGTCCAGATGGTTGGTGGGTTCGTCCAGCAGCAGAAAATTGGCCGGTCTTACCAGCAGCTTGGCCAGCATGACCCGGCTCTTTTCCCCTCCGGAAAGCACGGAAATCTTCTTTAACGCGCTGTCCTGCTCAAACATCATGGCACCGCAGATATTCCTTACCTGCTGCTTGTCGATGTCCTCCACTGAGTAGAGGAGCTCCTCTTCAATGGTAAAGGTCTCCGTTAACGAGCTGACATTGGTCTGCTCAAAAAACCCCCTTTGGACACCGGGGTTGTAAGTGATGCTGCCCGAGGCGGGGCTGAACTTTTCCGCCAGGAGTTTTAACAGGGTGGTCTTGCCTTTGCCGTTCTTTCCAACGATGGCGATGCGGTCCTCGGGAGCGATGACAATGGAAAAATCATCAATCAACGAGGGGCTTTCATCGTAGGAAAAAGAGAGGTGTTCTGCCTTCAAGATCTGCTTGCCGGGAAAATCCAGGGATCGAAAGGAGAAATCAAGGTTTTCGATGGTGGCAAGTTTTTCCCGGTTGTCCATCTTTGCAAGGGCCTTTACCCTGGACTGAACAAGACCGGCAAGCCTTGCCTTGGCCCGGAATCTCGTGATAAAAGTCTCCATCTCCCTGCGCCGCTTGTCCTCGTTCTGCCGGGTTTTTTCGTAGATTTCCTCATCCTGGGCAATCTGGGCATAGTACTTTTCGCTGGTGCCCCTGATCTTTCGAAAGGTCTGCCGGTGAATGCCGGCAATGTGGGTGACCACCCGGTCCATGAAACTGCGGTCATGGGTCACGAGAAGGATCTCCCTTGGCCAGGCGGCAAGGAACCCTTCAATCCACCGGATGGATGTGATATCCAGGTAATTTGTCGGCTCATCCAGGATGAGAAGATCCGGTTCGGACACCAGAACCTTGGCCAGGTTGAGCCGCACCTGGAATCCCCCGGAAAAGGTCAGAGGATCCCTTTCCAGATCGGCTTCACCAAACCCCAGACCGGCAAGGATCTTTTCGGCCTTCCAGTAGTGATCCCTCTCCTGCTCCATGAGCCCGAGCATGCACTCTTCCAGAACTGTCTTTTTTGAAAAATCGATTTTCTGGGCAAGGCATCCGAGTCTGTAATCCCCGGGGATGGTGATGGAACCGGTTTCAGGCTCCTCTTCCCCTGTGATCATGCGCAGCAGTGTGGTTTTGCCGTGACCGTTGCGACCCACAAGGCCGATTTTTTCCCCGGAATTGATCTGAATTCCTGCATTGTCAAACAGGCACTGCTCCCCGAAACTCTTGGATATGGATTCTATGTTTATCATGGTTTCTTAATACCACTAAATAAAAAATTTGAAAACGATAAATTGGGCAATTTCAATTATCCATGGGGGTCAGGCTGATTTTGGTCTCCTTTTTTTTTATATGAA
>DATFJZ010000057.1:0-3210 GCA_035268945.1 Desulfobacteraceae bacterium
ATGTACGCCGAAGCCAAACGCCTTGGGGTCAAATGGATCCTCGGCGGCGAGTGCGGCCACATGTGGCGGGTGATCAACCAGTACATGGACACCATGAACGGCCCTGCCGACTTTTTGGAAGAACCTGTCAACCCCATCACCGGCACCAAGTTCGAGAACGCAAAATCCACCAAAATGGTTCATATCACCGAGTTCACCGCCGATTTGATCAAGCACGGCAAGCTCGATCTTGACAAGAGCCGCAACGCCAACAGGATCATGACCTTCCATGATTCCTGCAACCCCGCCCGGGGAATGGGGCTTCTCGATGAACCACGATACATCATTGAAAACACCTGCGACAACTTCTTTGAAATGCCTGAAAACACCATCAGAGAACAAACCTTCTGCTGCGGCAGCGGTGCCGGTCTCAATGCAGGAGAAAACATCGAGCTGAGAATGGCAGGTGCCCTTCCACGGGCCACGGCCGTCAAGTATGTCCACGAAAAATTCGGTGTAAACAGCCTCGGCACCATCTGTGCCATTGACAGAGCAGCTTTGCCGACCATGTGCGAATACTGGGTGCCTGAAGTTGATGTCATCGGCATCCACGAACTTGTGGGCAACGCTTTGATCCTGCCCGGTGAGCAGGAGAGAGAGATGGATCTACGCATGGAACCCCTACCTGGAATGGAGGAACAAGATGAATAAAAACGCAATCATCGCCGGGCTTGTGGTATTTGCCATTGCAGCGCTCTTTCCCTTCTGGTTCAACCTTGGTGGACCAGATGCCGCGCCGGAGCCCGAGCTTTCCAAAAAAGCCAAGGCCGCAGAAAAATGTGTCCTGGACAAGTACGACATGCGGGCCAACCACATGTCTCTGCTGGACGAATGGCGGGACAGTGTTGTAAGAGACGCTGACAGGAAATACCATGCAGCCAATGGAAAGACCTTTGACATGAGCCTCTCCACCGGTGAGAATTCATGCCTCGGCTGCCACGAAGACAAGGCCAAGTTCTGCGACAAGTGTCACAATTACGCCTCTGTGGATCCCTATTGCTGGGAATGCCACACCGATCCAAAGGAGATTACCCAATGAAAAACAGCAGAAGAAGCTTTCTCAAAGCAGCAGGAGTTTCTGCAATGGCCATTGGTGCAGCTCCGGCAATAAATGCTATTGCAGCATCAGACTCCCACAGCACTGCCCAGGCGGTAAAAAAGGCCAACAGTGAGGCCCTGTCTGCCCAGCGCTGGGGAATGGTCATTGACACCAACAAGCTTAACGATGAGATAGCCGAAAATATTGTTGAAGCATGCCATAAGGCCCACAACGTCCCCGATTTCAACCACGAACCCGACGAAGAGAAGTTCCCCGGAACAAGGCCGGTGAACCACGACCAGGAGGTCAAGTGGATCTGGGAGGAGCATTTCAAGCACGCCTTCCCCGGCAAGGAAGACGAATTCCTCGCCGAGAAGTTCAGGCACCTTCCCTTTCTCGTCACCTGCAACCACTGCAAGAACGCCCCATGTGTCCAGGCCTGCCCCACCCAGGCGACCTTCAAGCGGGAGGACGGCATCGTGCTCATGGACTTTCACCGCTGCATCGGATGCCGGTTCTGCATGGCAGCCTGCCCCTTTGGCGCAAGGAGTTTCAACTTCCGGGACCCGAGGCCCTTTATCGAAGAAACAGATCCCGATTTTCCCACCCGGAGCAAGGGTGTTGTGGAAAAATGCAACCTCTGCGCGGAACGTCTGGCCCAGGGCAAGCAGCCCCATTGCGTTGAAGCGTCCCAGGGCGCCATCACCGTGGGAGATCTTGACGATCCCTCTTCCGACGTCAGGGCGCTTTTGAGTGAACGATATTCAATCAGACGTAAGCAGGAGCTTGGAACCGAGCCCTCTGTTTACTACATCATGTAAGAGAGGCGGGTTATGCTTGAAATAGCTATTAAAGGAAGCAAAAAGTACTGGATATGGCTGGCTGCTTTGCTCGCCGTAATGGCGGCGGGGTTTGCCGTTTATCTGGATCAGTTTTTCAACGGACTGATGATCACCGGCATGAGCCGGGATGTATCATGGGGATTCTATATCGCCAACTTTACGTTCCTTGTGGGTGTGGCCGCCGGGGGCGTGATGGTGGTGATTCCCTATTACCTGCACGACTATGAAAAATTCCACAGGATTACCATCCTCGGGGAGTTTCTTGCAATCGCCTCCCTGATCATGTGCCTTCTGTTCATCATCGTGGACCTGGGCCAGCCCGTTCGGATGCTCAACGTGCTGCTGTACCCCACCCCGCATTCGATGCTGTTCTACGACATGATCGTGCTCAACGGGTATCTCCTTTTGAACATCATCATCGGATGGAAGGTGCTGGAGGCCGAAAGAAATAATGTCCGGCCGCCGGAATGGACCAAGCCGTTGATCTATCTTTCGATTCCGTTCGCCATCGGTATCCACACGGTGACGGCGTACCTGTACTGCGGTCTGCCGGGACGGCACTTCTGGCTGACGGCCATCCTGGCGCCGAGGTTTCTGGCATCCGCGTTTGCGGCAGGTCCTGCGTTTCTGATCCTTCTTTGTTATCTGGTCCGCAGATTCACTCAGTTCGACCCGGGCTGGGAAGCAATGCAGACACTGGCCAAAATCGTATGCTATGCCATTATCGCCAACGTGTTCTTTTTTATGTGCGAGTTTTTTGTGGCCTATTACAGCAATATTCCCGGCCATGAGACCCATATCGGGTATCTCTTTTTCGGGTATCACGGCTATAACGCCCTTGTGCCATGGATGTGGACTTCCCTCATCCTGATGGTTCTGGGCGGCATTTTCCTTTTGATCCCGGACTTGAGGAACAACAAGGTGCTGTTGCCGGTAACCTGTGTCATGATATTCGCGGGCACATGGATTGATAAAGGCATGGGCATGATTTCAGGCGGATTCGTTCCGTCTCCTTTGCACCATGTCACCGAGTATATGCCCACAGGCAAAGAGATTGTGATTACACTCGCCGTATGGGCCGCCGGGCTGTTTATTCTGACCATTCTCTTCAAGATTGCCACCACCGTGAAAGAGGAAGTCAGGGGATAAATTCCCGCCTCAAACAGTCAGATGGAAAGTCAAAACGGGGGGATTGCCGGCGGGCGGTCCCCCCTCTTTACGTATGAAACCGAAAGATTCAGACTATACCCATCCGCCCTTTGCCGGTCCGGTTGAAAATCTAAAGGACCG
>DATFJZ010000058.1:0-3491 GCA_035268945.1 Desulfobacteraceae bacterium
GCAGGGTGGAAAAGACAAGGTGACCGGTCAGGGCCGACTGGATGGCGATTTCAGCGGTTTCAAGGTCCCGGATCTCTCCGACGAGGATCACATCGGGGTCCTGGCGGACAATGGACCTCAACCCCACGGCAAAGGTCACCCCGGTCTTGCTGTTCACCTGGATCTGGCCGATACCCCGGAGGTTGTACTCCACAGGATCCTCAATGGTGATGATGTTTTTATCCGGGGAGTTGATGGTGGAAAGTGCCGAATAGAGGGTGGTTGTCTTGCCGCTCCCCGTGGGGCCGGTAACCAGAACAATGCCGTTGTTAAGGTGTATCAGCCGGTGAAATGTCTCAAGGTTCCTCTGTGAGATGCCAAACTCGGACAATTCCAGAAGATGGCCGGACTTGTTCAAAAGCCGCATGACCAGGCGCTCGCCAAAGGCTGTCGGGATGGTTGAGACCCGGATATCGATCTCCTGGGCTCCTATTCTCACCTCCATCCGGCCATCCTGGGGGACCCTTTTTTCGGCAATGTTCATCTTTGCCATCACCTTGATTCTCGATACCAGGGCGGATTGAATCCACTTGGGGGGGGTGAGCATTTCATAGAGGATGCCGTCAATGCGGTACCGCACCTGGAGAGTCTCCTGGAAAGGCTCGATGTGGATATCACTGGCGTTTGCCTTGACCGACTGGGAGATCATGTGGTTGACCAGCCGGATCACCGGGGCATCGCTGGTATCATCGAGGAGGTCGGCTGTCTGCTCGATCGCCTGGATAATCGACGAAGAACTCCCCTCCATGGTTTCCACAAGCTGCTGGGCACTTCCCGAGCTGCGGTTGTAAATGTGATTGATGGCGGCAATGATCTCATTTCGGCCGGTCAGAACAAGGGTGCAGGTGTCAGGATCGATGAGGTTGACCACATCATCCACCTCGGCCATGCGGGATGGATCGAAAAGGGCCACCACACAGGTCATGTCATCACTGACAATGGGCACCGCGCACAACTTCTTTAAAAACTGTATGGAGATCAGATCGGTAAAATCAAAGTGATTTTTCCCCGGATCGATGGTTTCAACAACCGGCAGGGCGTAGAGTTCCCCTATAACCTGAAGGAGCTCTGATTCCCCGATAATCTTTGCATCGGCCAGGGCCCTGACAAAATCGTTCCTATCCTCGTTATAGAGCGCCCTGATGGTATCACCCTCTTCTGGGGAAAGGGCATATTTTTCACCATAAACCGTTAAAAATCGATCAATCATGGATCTGTCCCCTTGTACAATTTCACATCCCCCTCTTTGATGGCATCGATCTGCTTCTGCTTGAGGTCGCAGAGCTCTTCGGCCTCAACAGGGTTTTTCAGCACCTTGGGAGTAAGAAACACGTAGAGGTTTGTCCTGTCATTGCCCTTGGAGACGCTTTTGAACAGATATCCCAATCCGGGAATGTCTCCAAGGCAGGGGACATTGTGCTGTGACTCTGACAGGCTCGTATCGATGAGGCCGCCGATGACAACGGTGTTTTCGTTTTTCACGATGATGGTGGTTTCGATGAGCCGCTTCAGGGTGGTGGGCCGGTCGGCGCTGCTCTGGTTCACCGAATCAAGCTTTGTGATCTCCTGAAAGACCTTGAGCCTTACCAGCCGGTCCTTGCTGATCTGGGGGGTGATCTTCAGGGTGATGCCCACATCCTTGTATTCAAAGGAGCTGTAGGTGTCCGTGGCATCGTCCGCCGCAGACCTGGTCTGGTAGGGAACGTTCTTGCCCACCTTGATCGTGGCCTCTTCGTTGTCCGTGGTGAGGATCTGGGGGGTGGAGAGGATGTGGGCGTTTTTGTTGGTTTTGTAGGCCTGGACCACGGCGCCGATGGAGGGAAACGTTACCCCGCCTATCTCCAGGACCTCTCCCATGACTCCCACGGAAAAACCCGCCGGCAGGGCCCCTGCAGCAGCAATGTTGTTGAAATTGGAATACCCCTGCCCGCCAAACCCGCCGAAATAGGCCCCCTGATCCTGGCCGCTGCTGTCCGGATCAAAACTCTCCCCTGCCCGCCATTCGGTGCCCAGATTCAGTCCCTTGGTGACATTCACCTCCATGATCAGGCACTCGATGTAGACCATGGCCCTGGGGATGTCCAGCTTGGCAATCACCTCTTCCAGCACCGGATAGTCCTCCTTGTCCGCCATGATGATCAGGCTGTTGGTGGCCTTGTCAGCGGTGATTTTCACCGTTTGGGAAACAATGGGGGCACGCTTTTTCCCCGGCTGATTCTGCTCATTTTTCGACGGGATCTCCTGGAGCACCTTGGCCAGATTTTCCGCTGAAGCGTGCTCCAGATAGTAAACCCGGATCTTCTCTTCCCCCCTGGGAACCTGCCTGTCAAGGAGGCCAATGAGCTCTTTCACCCGTTCAGTCTCGATTTCACTGGCCAGGAGCACCACGGAATTGGTCCGCTCGTCGGCGACGAATTTAACCACCAGGTCAGGGTCCTGCTTGCCCTTGCCCCCCCTCATCCGGGCGGTAAAGATGTTCGCCAGGTTTTTAACGAGTTTGCCCGCATCGGCATGTTCCACCGGAATCACCGATATTTTTTTGCCCATGCCCTTGGCATCCACGGCGTCAACGATTTTCAGCAGCCGATTGATATTGGAGAGGATGTCGGTGATGATAAGCATATTGGTGTCGCTGTAGGCGAGCACCACACTGCCCCTTGAAACAAGGGGAGCAAGCAGCCGTTTCAATTCACCGGCATCGGCAAATTTCAGGGGAATGATGCGGGTAACCAGCCTGTCCTCGGGGTACTCCCCCCTTTTCGACAGCCCGGTGTCGATGTTCTGGGAACGTGCCTCGGGGGCGGGAATGATCTTTGCCACGGACCCGGCGTTTACCGCTGCAAATCCGTGAATGTCCAGAACAGACTCAAACACCCTGTACGCCTCCTTGACGGATATTTTGGATGGCGACACAATGGTGACATTTCCCTTAACCCGCCTGTCAATGACAAAATTCTTTCCTGTCAGTTCACTGATGAATTTGATAAACACCGCAATATCCACATCATTGAAATCAATGGAGACAAATTTTTTATCCGCTTTGGCCGCATTGTCCTCTGCCTGGGCACGGGCGCCGAAGCACACAACACCTGCAACGAGAAAAAAAAGAACAACACCAGAGACGGCCGCTTTTCCTTTATTGAACATTGTAATTGATCTCCTTGAGTCTACCGCGTCGTTTGATCTGCATATCCACACCCGATGCGTTTTTCAGGTTTTGGTACAGGGCCAGGGCATCGTCAACGGACCGGATCTTTTTTCCATCCACCCCCATGATGATATCGCCGTTTCTCAACCCCATCTTTTTGAACAGGGAATCGTGCTTGATTCCGTAAAGCAGCATTCCGTCGGGCTTTCCACCGGAAAAATGGGGCCGGATCCTCACCTGTTTCATCAATGTGTTGATGTTGCCCATGGAACGATCCACCAGGGAGCGATCAAGGGTGATGTTC
>DATFJZ010000059.1:0-8934 GCA_035268945.1 Desulfobacteraceae bacterium
GACGATGAAGCGTTAGACGAGATAGAAGAGCTGGACGGGGACGAAGAAGTTGAGGAAGCCGATGACCTGGACCCCGACCAGGAGACCGTTGAACTCGACGAAGACCAGGAGATCGAGGAGGAAGGAGACCTGGAGCAGGACCCGGAAACCCTCGAACTGGACGAGGATCAGGAGATCCAAGAGGCCGAGGCGTCTGAAGACAATGAAGCGTTAGACGAGATAGAAGAGCTGGACGAAGACACCGAAGAGATTGACCTTGCCGAGGATGAGGATCTTGAAGAAGTCGACGAGCTCAACGAGGAAGAACGCCAGGCACTGGAAGCGTTCAGAAACGAAAAAGAGCTCTCGGAACAGTTTGACAATTTTCTCGGTGAGGAAGAAAAAAAATACAACGTCTATGTCACCGTGCCGGCAGGCAGATACACGGTGGGCACCCAAAAAAGCCTGAAGCACAGCCTTGAGCTTCAACAGATAGAAATGCCCAAAATCTATATGGCCAGGTACCCTGTGACAAATTCTCTGTTTGAGGTCTTTGTAGAACAGACAGGATATGTTACAACAGCAGAAAAAAAAGGCTTTGGGACTGTTTTTTACGGCAGATTCAAAAAAGGGAAAAACAGCTCGGTATGGAAAAGCAGTTCAGGAAGCAGAGTGGTAAAAAAAGCCTGCTGGTTCAGGCCAGAAGGGCCGGAAAGTTCCATCCACGGCAAAAAATACCACCCGGTGGTTCAGGTGAGCATCGACGATGCCCTGGCCTTTGCCGCATGGATCGGCAGGAGGCTCCCCACCGAAGCGGAATGGGAGGCTGCTGCCAGAACAGACACGGCATTAAAATACCCCTGGGGAAACCAGTGGAAGGAAGACGCCTGCAATATTGAAAAATCAAGCATAGGAGACACAACATCCGTTGCTCAGTACGACGGGTACGCCAACGCCTTTAGAATTGCAGACCTGCTGGGCAATGTCATGGAGTGGACCCTGGACAGGGAAGCTGCCCCGTTTGACCCGGAGGGCAGCAGGGAATTCCAGGTGACAAAGGGGGGAGGATGGCCTTCAAAAGAAGATATCACCATCAGCACGAGGGGGCTTTTCAAACCTGGATTCACCGCTAACACCATTGGATTCAGATGCATGTCAGAGCACTTCAGTTAACAACAAACAGGAAAACAACAATATGGACAGAGAGAACATTCGAAAGAGGATCAAAAGAGTCAGAACCAAGTTTCTGGAACAAAACCTGGATGCCGTTGTGGTGATGTCGGATGCCAACAGGAGATATTTAAGCGGGTATACCGGGGAAGACGGCAGTTATGACGAGACAGCGGGCATCCTTGTCATCACAGAGAGCCAGCTGATTCTTGCCGCCGATCCACGGTATGACACCCAGGCGGCCAATGAAACCGATCTGTACCGGGTCGTCTGCTACAAAAGCCCCCTGGAAAAAGAGCTTACCGCCACCCTTGCTTCCCTGGGTACCAAAAAAGTAGGCGTGGAAACAGGGCGGATCACCTGTCAGCAGTACAAAAAGATAGAAGAAGAGATTGCCGGCCAGAAACTTGACATGGCACTGCACCCGGCAGATGATATCCTCAAGACCCTCCGCATCCAAAAAGATGACAACGAGATTTCCGCCATAAAGGCGGCATTGACAATTGCCGAGGACTCTTTTCTGGAGTTCAGGCAGGCGCTGCGCCCGGGGATGACGGAAAAAGAGGTTGCCTGGCTCCTTGAAAAAACCATGCGCACCAACGGGGCCGATGACCTTTCCTTTCCCGTCATTGCCGCATCAGGAGAGAACAGCGCCCTGCCCCATGCCATTCCCGGTGACCGCAGGCTGAGCGCCAACGAACCCCTGCTCTTTGATTTCGGAGCCAGGCTCCATGGCTACTGCAGCGACACCACCCGAACCCTTGTCATGGGGGAACCGGACACCACCTTCAAAGAGGCCTATGACACCCTTTTCTCTGCCCAGCAAAGGGCTGTTGACCAGATCAAACCGGGGGCTGCGGCAAAAAGCATCGACAAGATTGCCCGGGACCACATCGATGCCACCCGATTCAAGGGAATGTTCGAGCACAGCCTGGGCCACGGCGTGGGCCTTGCCATCCACGAGGCCCCAAGGCTGTCAAAACGCGATGACACCGTTCTGGCACCGGGGATGGTGGTGACGGTTGAGCCGGGCATCTATATTCCAGGCTGGGGAGGCATACGGCTTGAAAACATGATCCTCGTCACCTCCACCGGGGCAGAGGTACTGAACACCATGGGGTATGAAGACTTTGTCATCTCCTGTGGATAGGTTCGTTGACAACTATCTGGAGCACCTTTTGATCGAAAAAGGTGTTTCAGACAATACGGTGAATGCCTACGCAGCAGACCTTGCCCAATACCGGGATTTTCTTGAGACCTGCCGGATAGAGGATATCAAAGAGGCCGATACGGCGGCCATTTTAAGCTGGCTTGTCGATCTTGCCGAAAACGGGCTGTCGGCAAAATCCCGTGCCCGGCATCTCATCACCATCAGGGGCTTTTACCGGTTTCTCGTCCAGGAGGGCATCACCACGGTCAACCCGGTCAAGCAGATCGACATTCCCAAAACAGGGCTCTACCTGCCGGAAATCATGTCCATGGATGAAGTCAAGGCGATCCTCGAGGTGCCGGACCCGACAAAGCCCCGGGAGGCCCGCAACGCTGCCATGCTTGAGATCCTTTACGGCGCGGGGCTTCGGGTTTCCGAGCTGGTTTCCATGAAGGTGCAGGATGTCAACACCGAGGCCTGTTTTGTCAGGGTGTTCGGCAAGGGGGCAAAAGAGCGCATCGTTCCCATCGGTTCCTTTGCCAGAACAGCCACGGTGAACTGGCTGACACGGGCAAGGCCTGTGCTGCTCAAAGACCGTTCAAGCGCCTACCTCTTTGTGGCAAGGGCCGGAAAGCCCATGACACGTCAGGGCTTCTGGAAAATCGTTAAACAATACGCCTTAAAGGCAAAAATCGCCAGAAGCATCTCCCCCCACACCTTTCGCCACTCCTTTGCCACCCACCTGATCCAGGGGGGAGCCGATTTAAGATCGGTCCAGACCATGCTGGGCCATTCAGACATCTCAACCACCCAGATCTACACCCACATGTCCCGGTCCCACATCCTGGAGATGCACAGACAATACCACCCCAGGGGATAGGTTTGACCTGCATCACAGTCTTCCCGCCCTTGCTCACACACAACATGCTGTGCCTGAACAAAGGAGAGAAGGCTATTTGAGCTTTTGGGACTTGATCATAACATCGGCCACCCCATCGGCCATCCGGGGGGTGGGGTCAAGCCCAGCTTTTGACATCTTGATTGATAGTCTGGTATAGTCTATCCTAAGAAAAGCAAGTTCCTATCAGGACACCAATAGAACAGGTCAAGCCTGGCCCCGTTAAAGGATTGAATAATCGAATGTATGGGAAAATCAAAGAGTTTACTGTTCAAGAGTTGAAAGCGTTATTTTCCAATGATAGCGTTAATTATATTGATACTGTTCTTCTCTTTGGTTCAAGGGCAAGTTGCACAGCAAAATTACAAAGCGATTATGATTTTGCGGTCTCTGTGACCCAAGATTTAGATACTCTGTGGGGGATTGATGCGAAATTATGGAAGGATATCGGAGAACTGTTAAATTTAGCAGATACAGATTATGATGTTGTTAATTTATTAAAAGCAGATAATTTTTTAAAAAAAAGCATCAAGGAGAACTATATCGTGCTTAAAGGAGATGGCCGTGCAGCTGAAAGATTACTTGACACAGACAATTGATATTGCCAATGAAGAGAAGGAAATCTTAGACTGCCTTGCAGCAAAACATGGGTTGTCAAAAATAGAGATCAGGGCTGCAAAAAATTCTCTGCAAGTTATTATCGAAAATGCAATTGGTAAGGCAAAAAAGATTTTAAAATACTATAATTGCCCTCTTGTTCCCCATAGAAATAAAGATTCAATCTATTTCTTGTATGAAGTTGGTGCGATAAATGATGACGAGTACCGTTCCTTAAGCAGTGCCATAGGTTTCAGGAACAGTATGATTCATGACTATATGCAGTTTAACATTGATGTCTTATTAAAAATTTTAAAAGAGAAAAAATATTTAGATGTCTATAACTTTTTGATCAGTGATATTAATTATGGCGATGTGGTTATCAAAAGAATAGAGAATTTTCTTGCCTAAAACGTAAAACGGGGTCAGGCCTGCGTTATTGATACTTTTGTTTAAATTTGTCTTTAAACACAGGCCTTTGACAAAAGCACAATAACGCAGGCCTGACCCCATTGGCCCCCCGTTGGCCCCTAGCGGAAACGGTCCGCTGAAATGGAAAACCGCTTCATTATCTGCTGGAGAGCCTGACGCTCCAGGCCGCACCGTTTTGCTGCCTGGGAGATATTCCCGTTGGTAAGGGCCAGGACCCCGTTGATGTAGTCCTGGTTAAACTGTTTCAAGACCCTCTCCTTGGCCTCCTTGTAGGGAAGAGCCTGAACATCGTCGGAACAGGTATTGTTGACCAATGCTGCCCTTCCCCTGGGTTTGCCGTCCAACGACACATCGGAACAGGTGATGGTATCGGAACGGCAGTGGAGGATTCCGTGGACCAGGGCGTTTTCCAGCTCCCGGACATTGCCCGGCCAGGACTGCGCCATAAGCTTTTCCACAAGCTGCGGGGAAATCCGCTTTTTATCCCTGTTCAGCTCCCTGCAGTGCTTTTCCACAAGGTGTTCGGCAATCAGGGGGATGTCAACCACCCGTTCCCGCAGCGGGGGCAACTCCAGGTCGATCACATTGAGCCGGTAAAAGAAATCTTCCCGAAACTCTCCGCTGGCAATCTTTTTTTCAAGGTTCTGGTTGGTGGAGGCAATGATCCGCACATCCACCTTCACCGATTTTGTGTCACCAAGGGGCTTGATCTCCTTCTCCTGGAGCACCCTCAACAGCTTTGTCTGGATGGAAGGACCGATATCCCCTATCTCGTCAAGGAAAATCGTTCCCCTGCCCGCCTCCTGGAAAAGCCCTGTTTTGTCTTGCACCGCATTGGTAAAGGCCCCCCTTTTATACCCGAACAATTCGCTTTCCAGGATGTTTTCCGGTATGGCAGGGCAATGAACGGAAATGAACGGGCCGTTTTTCCTTTGGCTGAGGTTGTGGATGGACTGGGCGGTCAAATCCTTGCCTGTGCCGGACTCACCGGTGATGAGCACGGTTACATCACTTTCAGCAACCATGGAAATCTTTCCATACACCCGCTCCATGGCAGGACTTCTCCCCGTAAGCTTTGAAAACGATCCTGCTTTTTCCCTGTGAAGCTTTCTGTTCTCATTGATGAGACGTGTGCGCTCCAGGGCATTTTTCACCTTCAGGATGATCTCATCCTGGTCAAAGGGTTTGGAAAGAAAATCGTAGGCCCCTTTTTTGATGGCCCTGATGGCCACATCAATACTGCCAAAGGCGGTGATCATCATGATGGTCAGATCTGGATAAAACTCCTTCGCATGGTCAAGGAGCTCAAATCCGTCCATGCCGGGCATCCGTATATCACAGAGCATGAGATCAAAGCTGTTTTGTTCGAGAACGGTCTTGGCTTCCCCACCTGAAAAGGCCATGGTCACCCGGCACTTGAACTCAGCCTCCAGGAGCCGCTTGATCAGACGGGTCATGTCTTTTTCATCATCAACAACAAGAATCTCTGTTTCCATTCAACCTCCGCGGCTCTCGAGCCGGAAAAAAGAGGCCGGTCATGGGTAAACATCTGCATGACCCTAAACCCCAGCCCCCCTGTTTCATTGTAAAACTTTTGTCAAATCAACGCCATTATATATAATTGATAATTTTTTTTATATACCATTCTTCAAAAAACAATAATCACATTACAAATGACACATAATAGTCAAGTGACAACAATCAAACCTTGAAGGGTCTTTTGCCGTGGTTTGATCATTCGTTTATTGAAGTTTGGAATTTCATACTATATGGAGGCCATCTTGGAAAGAGATAATTCTGTGGCAATCATTGGCATGGGCGGCATCTTCCCCCGGGCCAATGGACTGAAACAATACTGGCGGCTGCTGTTCAACGGAGAAGATGCCATCACAGCGGTTCCGGAAAATAGCCACTGGTCGTTAAAGGATTATTTTGACAAGGACCCCCTGGCACCGGATCGCACCTATTGCCGGCGGGGGGGGTTCATACCGGAAATCGCCTTTGATCCTGCAAAATACGGCATGCCCCCCAACAACCTTGATGCCACGGACACCTCCCAGCTCCTCGGGCTGCTTGTGGCCGAAATGGCCCTTGAAGATGCCGGTTTTTCCCAGGAAAAAACCTTTGACAGGGAAAAGACCAATATCATTTTAGGGGTAACGGGCACCCAGGAGCTGGTCATTCCCCTGGGGGCCCGCCTTGGCCACCCGGTATGGAAAAAGGCCCTGGAGGAATCGGGGATATCCCCGGAGAAAACCAGGGAGGTGATCCAGCGAATTTCCGGCACCTATGCCCAGTGGCAGGAGAATTCATTCCCCGGCCTTCTCGGCAATGTCGTTGCCGGACGGATCGCCAACCGCCTGGATCTCAAGGGCACCAACTCGGTGGTGGATGCGGCCTGTGCCAGCTCCCTGAGCGCCATCCACTTAGCCGTGATGGAGCTTGTTTCCGGAAAATGCGATTTGTCCGTCACCGGCGGCGTGGACACCCTGAACGATATCTTCATGCACATGTGTTTCTCCAAGACAGGGGTTCTCTCCCACACCAGCGACGCAAAACCCTTTTCAAAGGACGCCGACGGAACCGTGCTGGGGGAAGGCATCGGCATGGTGGTGTTGAAACGGCTGGAAGATGCCACTCGGGACAAGGACCGTATCTACGCCGTGATCAAAGGCATTGGCACCTCCAGCGACGGGAAATCCGGAGGAATATACGCCCCCAGTGCCCAAGGCCAGGAGAGGGCCCTGAGATCTGCCTACGATGATGCAGGTGTGAATCCGGCCACGGTGGAACTCATCGAGGCCCACGGCACCGGCACCCGGGTGGGGGACAAGATCGAATTCACCGCACTGAAAGGGTTCATGGGGGGGACGGGGAAAGAGGCTTACTGCGCCATGGGCTCGGTAAAATCCATGATCGGCCATGGAAAAGCCGCTGCCGGGGCGGCGGGGATCATCAAATCGGCCCTGGGCCTTTACCACAAGGTGCTTCTGCCCACATTAAAGGCCGACCAGCCGGATCCGGAACTGGCCATTGAAGACTCGTTTTTTTACCTGAACCAGGAGTCAAGACCATGGATGCCCCGGCAGGATCATCCCAGACGCTCGGGAATCAGCGCCTTCGGATTTGGGGGAAGTAATTTCCATGCGGTACTGGAAGAACATGAAAATCAGAAAACCCATGTCTCCTGGGACGGCACCGTAGAGATTGCCGCTTTTTCCGCCGGCACCCGAGAGGGGCTTACGGAAAAACTGACAGCCTTCAAGACCGCTGTCACCCCCCCAAAAAACGCCGATGCAAGGGAGAAGGCCCAGCTGACGGCATGGCATTGTGCCCTGTCCCGGCAGGAATTTTCCCAGGCTGATGCAATGCGGTTTCTCTTTTTAATCCACGAAAACACCGATCTGCCGGCCAGGATTGACGAGGGGCTCTCGCATTTGGACCACCGGCAGGAGAGTTCCTGGAGCCAATCGGGGTTCTTTTTTGCCCAGGGCGGCACCCCGGGAAAGCTGGGATTTCTCTTTCCCGGCCAGGGCAGCCAGTACCCGGGCATGGGGTCACAGATGGCCGCCATGTTCCCCGAGGCCATGGAGGCCATGGTCCAGGCGGACAACCACGTTTTGCAGGAAAATGCCGGCAGAAAAATACCATCCCTGAAAACCTCTGTTTTTCCCCTGCCAGGCTACATTAAGGATAAAAAAGCCGCCGAAGCCCAGCTTCGAAGCACGGACATGGCCCAACCTGCCATTGGAGCCGTCACCCTGGCCATGACATCGATACTGAAACGCTTTGGCGTTGCCCCCGATGCCGTCTGCGGCCACAGCTTTGGAGAATTGTCCGCCCTGCACGCCGCCGGCAGGCTGGACCGGGCCGATTTTCTCGCCCTTGGGGCTGCCCGGGGCAGGTACATGGCAGAAGCACCGGAAACCACTGGCGAAGCCGGGGCCATGCTGGCCGTCAGGGCACCCCTGGAAACCATCGAAGCCCTCATCGCCTCGGAAAACCTGGACCTTGTGCTGGCCAACCGCAACAGCCATGACCAGGGGGTTGTTTCGGGAAGCAGCAACGAGATCGCCAGGGCCGCCAAACTCTGCCGGAAAAACAAGATCCGGGCAATCAAGCTGCCCGTGGCAGCGGCCTTTCACACGCCCTTCGTGGAAAAAGCCGCCCTGCCCTTTGAGGAACGGCTTAAGCCAATCCATATCAAAACGGGCAGATGCCTGCTCTTTTCCAACACCACGGGAAAAGCGTATCCTGAACCGGAAAGTGAAGCAAAGGCCCTGCTTGGCAGCCAGATCTTAAACCCGGTCCACTTTGTTGAAAACATCGAGGCGATGTTTAACAACAATGTCACCACACTGGTGGAGGTGGGACCCAAAACGGTCCTCACCGGGCTTGCAAAATCGATCTTGAAAGACCAGGATGTCACTGCCCTGGCCCTTGACGGCTCGTCGGGCAAAGGCCCCTTTGTCCAGGATCTGGCTTCGGTGCTGTGCACCCTGGCATCCAGGGGATTTTCCGTGGATTTGACCCAATGGGAAGAGCCCGTGAAAGCGCCGGAAAAAAAAATGATGCGTATTCCCATCACCGGGGCCAATGTAAAACCGAAAAACAGCTGTGATCTGCCCCCATCCCCTCCATATGACACCACAACAGAAGCGGCGGCCTGCTGTCCCCCCCGGACAGAGACCAGAACCAGTAATGACAG
>DATFJZ010000060.1:0-4991 GCA_035268945.1 Desulfobacteraceae bacterium
AAAACCCCGCTGGATACTTGTCAATGCCACCCCACAGTTCCGTGAGGGGGAAAAAAGACCATACCAGGTGTATGCAACTTTTGAGGACATTACCGATAAGCACACTCTGCAAACCAGGGAGAGGAATTGACGGTGGGAGACAAGTTTGTTTCGATACCTTTTACAACCATAGAATGGAGAATGGCCAATGACGATGAAAAAGAGTCGCCAGCAGGATCTCCGTGACAAGGCGGAAAGACTTTTAACCCCTGAGAACGGTAATCACAGCCAGTCTTTATCCGATGAACAGCGGGAAATTGTCCATGAGCTGCAGGTCCATCAGATAGAACTGGAACTGCAGAACGAAGAGTTACGTCAAGCCCAGGAAGCGCTGGAAAAGAGCAGGACAAGATATATGCAGCTTTACCACAATGCGCCGGTTGGCTATGTTGTGCTCGATTATGCCGGTATTATTGTTGAGGCCAATACTGTGCTGGCTGATATGCTCGGGCAAGAGAATGTCCAGCTCCACGGCAACGTTTTTATGGACTATCTCCATGGCGATGATCAGACCATCTTTCGTGCCCGCTGGAAAACGTTTTTCAAAAACCCCGGTAATAAACAGCTGGAAATGCGTATTGGCCCATCAAAAAAGTCCATGCGGCATGTCACCCTGAGCGCTGTTATCGACAGCGTTCCTGATGCTGCAAAAGGCCAGGGCAGCGAACAGCTGCTGGTGGCGATCACAGATATCACTGACCGCAAGTTGCTGGAAAAAGAACAGGCGGAGCTTCAGGCAAAGCAAAACAGACTTGAAAAGACAGCAAGTCTCCATCGCATGGCCGGTGCCATCGCCCACAACTTGAACAATCAGTTGGCAGTGGTATTGGGAAATCTTGAGCTGGCTTTCAGTGATGTGGCCGTCGGCAGCGGGGTTGCCGGTTTTTTGCGCTCGGCCATGCAGGGGGCCCTGAAAGCATCTGAGACTGGCGGTATGATGCTCAGCTATCTCGGCCAGAAAACAGCAGAAAAAGAGATGATTGATCTTGTTGACATCTGTGAACGTGAACTGCAGCTGCTCCAGCATGCCAAACCCGACGGTGCCCGTCTGTCAAACCACTCTCCGGCAAGTCCTCTTCGTGTCCATGCCAATGCCCAGCAGATACAGCAAATAGTCGTCAATCTGGTCACCAACGCCTGGGAAGCCATGGCGGAAGAGTCCATTGCCATCGATATATCCTTTGCAACGGTTACCGGTGATGCAATATCCGAAGAGAACCGTTTTCCCTTTGACTGGAAGCCCGCTGAGAGAGAGTATGCCTGCATGACAGTACGGGATAACGGTTGCGGCATTGAGGCAATAAACATGGAAAAGCTCTTCGATCCATTCTATTCGGACAAATTCACCGGTCGGGGTATGGGATTACCGGTGGTTCTCGGCCTGCTTAAGGCCCATGGCGGAGGGGGGACCGTCAGCAGCGAAAAGGGGAAGGGAGCCGTTTTTCATATCTATCTTCCCCTGGCTGATGCATGACACTCAATAATCCAGTTTTTTATGGGATAACCGATTAAGAGCCCCAACCGGATGGTCACTCAGAAACATTAAGAACGAAAGGATACCGATTCATGGATATCAAATTTTGTACTGCCTGCGGCGCTCCCTGCGAAGCCAAAACACCTCCGGATGATGATAATGTACGCTCTGTATGCACCGGGTGCGGACAGGTTCACTACGCCAATCCCAAAATGGTGGTGGGATGTATTCCAGAGCTGGACGGAAAGGTTCTGATGTGCCGAAGGGATATTGAGCCGAGAAGGGGCCTGTGGACCCTGCCTGCCGGCTACCTTGAAAACGGAGAATCGGTCCAGGACGGGGCCGCTCGTGAAACCATTGAGGAAACCCGTGCCGGGGTTCAGATCATTGCCCCATACAGGCTGTTTAACATAGCCTTTGTCAACCAGGTCTACTTCATGTTCCGAGCAGCCCTTTTATCCGATGATTTCGGGCCTACCCGGGAAAGTTCCGAGGTCTGCCTCATGGACGAATCAGAAATCCCCTGGGAAGAGATCGCGTTTAAAGTGATTCACCAGACCCTTGATCACTATTTCAAGGACCAGAAAGAACAGACGTTCCGTTTCCAAGTCCAGGACATCAAACCTTAGGCCCAAGGGAAGCTGGCCTGGAGACTCCCCATGCTAATGGAATTGATCGTAGACAACAGCAACCTCATCGGATGGCTGGGCCTGATTTCGACCTTGACCTTTTTCACCAGCCTTTTGATCATCCCCTGGCTGATCGCCCGGATTCCCCAGGACTATTTCCAGCATAAGAACCGATTTCCCATGCATTCCCAGTCTCCCCCTTCAAAACTCAAACAATGTCTGACCATGGGCAAAAACCTCCTGGGCTGCCTGTTCATCCTGGCAGGCATTGCAATGCTCTTTATGCCCGGCCAGGGAATCCTGACCATTCTCATTGGAACGATGATGACAAATTTTCCTGGAAAGTACCGGCTGGAACAGAAACTCATCCGCAGACCGGCAATCCTCGGAACCATCAACTGGATCCGGGCCCGCAGCAACCAGCCGCCCCTGATCACCACCCCAAAACAACCCAACCATGGGGATGAAGGAGCCTTCTGAGACATTGATTTTCCAATTCCCAGGCGCCATGCCTTATCATGGTAAAAAAGATCATGATCATGACATTCAATAACCCCAATGGCATCATAACGGAAGAACCGTTGGACGTAAACAAGACAGCCGATCACATGGAAGCGCTGATTCAGCAGGATCCCGGCAGGAGGGGCCTTTCAAAATGGGCGGTGAAAGGAGAACTTTTCCCTGCTGCCGCATCTTTGGCAACGGGAAAACACATCATTGTCACCACTGGTTTTTACATCCCCGCTGCCAAGGCCATTGAGACCGACGGTCCCCCGGGGGCCATTGTCATGGCCCTGGCATTGATGGGAATGGGAAAAAAAGTCACCTTCCTCATTGACCCAAGGGATGGGATTATTCTTCGCCGGGGCCTGGATGCCGTGGGGTGCACCGCCAATCTCCTTGAACTGGACAACAGAACGGAGCTCTCCGCCGGAACCACCCTGCCCCGGGACACCACCCATTTTATCGCCGTGGAACGGCCGGGCCGTGCCCGCAACGGCTGCTTATACAATTCCCGGGGATGTGATCTCTCGTCCTGGATGGTTCCCCTGGACGACCTCTTTATCGATGCCCGCTCCAGGGGCATCGTCACCCTGGGAATGGGGGACGGCGGAAACGAACTGGGACTTGGCAGGGTTTCGGCCGCTGTTGACTGGTTTATGGGAAACAAGAGCCCTTTCAGCTGCATAACCCCGGCAGATTTCACCATTTGCGCCGGGGTCAGCAACTGGGGCGGGTATGCCACGGCAGCCCTGCTCTCCATCATGGCCGGCATCCCCCTACTGCCGGAACCCCGGCAACTTGAAGACCTTCTATCCGCCATCACCACGGCCGGTGCCGTGGACGGCATCACAAACCAGAACACCCCGTCCGTGGACGGCCTGGACCCGGCATGGGAGAGCAGGATTTTTCAACGGCTGTGGGACCTGACCCAGACCGACCCGGGCAAAACAGAGGCCATGCCGTATTATACCGGCCAACACCCCCTGCTGGTGGACACATCTTTTTAACAACCTCCTAATACAATCCAAACCGGAACAGCATATCCTGCACAATTGATTTTACCGGCCTTGATCATCATGTCGGCCATCTGGCCGAAAAGAGGATCGAGATCATTTGCCCCTTGGACCTTATTGGCAGCCAGGGGTATGAAAAAGGAGCGGACAGGAGGAGAGAGCAACGCCCCTCTAATAAAAGGAGTCAAAATGACACCACTAAAAGATGAAACCTGGCTGTTTCGCCTGTCAGAGATCGATTACGCCTTTCAACCCATTGTTAACATCCACACCGGGGTCTGTTTCGGTTGTGAAGCGCTGCTGCGCAACCATAACGAGGCCGGTTTCGCTTCCATAGAAGATGTTTTTGACTCGGCGTACAGGGACAATGTTCTCCACCAGGTGGACCTGGCACTGCGGGAAAAAGCCATTGAAAAATTCTCCCGTTTCAGGCAGCACAGGAAATACAAACTCTTTTACAATCTTGACAACCGGTTGATCAATTCAAGGGATTACGAATCAGGGAGCACTGAAAAACTTCTGGAAAAATACCACTACACCAAGGATGCCCTCTGTTTCGAGATATCGGAAAAGCACGAGCTCAACTACAAAAACAACTCGGCAGGGCTTTTCCAGAACTACCTCTCCCAGGGTTTCAACATTGCCGTGGATGACTGCGGTACCGGCTTTGCCGGCCTTCAGCTGCTCTACTATGCAGAACCGGACTACATCAAGATCGACCGGTTTTTTATCCGGGACATTGAAAACGACCGCAAAAAAAGGCTCTTTGTATCCAGCATTGTCAAGATCGCCCATTTCATGGGAAGCCTGGTGGTGGCAGAAGGGGTCGAAACTCGGCAGGAGTTCTTCAGCTGCCGGGATATCGGATGCGATCTGGTACAGGGCTATTATATCCAGCACCCGGAAGTAAACCTGAAACTGCTCAAGGATAAATACGATGCCGTTGAACTGCTCAGCAAAACAGACCAGCGAAACAAAGGCGAAGACGACAAACTCCTTGTCAAATCGGAAATGCGGCACATCGATGCGGTACACTGTGACGACGAGATCATCGCCATTTTTGAAAAATTCCGCACCGAGAAGAAAAACGCCTTTTTTCCCGTTCTCAACAACTGTGACGAACCCCTGGGGGTGATCCGGGAAAACGTGTTCAAGGAATTTGCCTTTTCCCGGTTCGGCCGTCAGCTCCTGGAAAACCCCTCTTTTGGCAGGGATATCAACAAATTTATCTGCAAATTCCCCATTGCCGACATCCATTCCAAAATCGAAAAGATACTCCAGATCTTCTCCATGGACGAAGAGGTGGAAGGGCTTCTCATTGTGGACAACATG
>DATFJZ010000061.1:0-3487 GCA_035268945.1 Desulfobacteraceae bacterium
TTTTTCCACCAAACCGGAAAAAAATGCCGTATAAAGATGTCGATAAAGAAATTAAGCAATTGTTGTGCCATGGCTTATGGGTTTTGGTTTTTTAAGGGTGAACAACCCTCTATTGCATCACAGCCAGGAGAGAGGTTAAACAGAAAAAAAACAGCGTATAACGGGAAATCCGGGTGACCACAACAGTCGAACAGCAGTGCATTGCCTGTGCCGGCAGCATTGGAATTGTATGGATCCGTTTCTATTTATTGACTTGAGGACGATCCTATAGTAAATCCTAGCCAGATTCGTTCCGGTCAGGGTCCTGGGATACCGTTCCGGCGAAAGGGTAATCGATTACAGGAGCGCTGTTGTGAAGATCATTATTGTAGGTGCGGGGGAAGTGGGCTACCACATTGCCAGCCGTCTTGCCTCGGAAAACAAAGACGTTGTTATCATTGACAAAAGTGCCGACGCTGTCCGAAGGGTGTCTGAAAACATCGACGTCCAGGCCATCGTGGACTCGGGCAGTTCGCCTGTTGTGCTGGAACAGGCCGGTGTCAGGCAAGCGGATATACTCCTTGCCGTTACGGACAGTGATGAGGTGAATCTTGTGGCCTGCCTGTCGGCCAACATGCTCTCCCCTGCCACTAAAAAGCTTGCAAGGATACGCCACGGGGATTTTGACGGGTACCATGAGATCCTTAAAAAAGAAGCCCCCCACATTGACACGGTGATCAATCCGGAGATCGAAGTGGTCAAGACCATATACCGGCTGATGAAGGTCCCCGGTGCCGTGGACATGGGAGCCTTTGCCCAGGGCCGGGTGAAGTTTGTCGGGCTTCGCATTGAAGAGGCATCTGCCATGGCAGGGGTTAAGCTTTCCGAATTTGATGCCATGTTTGGCAGGGCCAGGCCCCTGATTGCCGCCATTGTGCGAAACGAGGACCTCATTGTTCCCAGGGGCAGCAATCGTCTGATGCCCGGGGATCTGGTCTATTTCATCAGCGAGCAGAAAAATATGGCCGAAACGGTGAAGCTTTTTGACAAAAAGACAAAACCCGTGCGCCGGGTTGTCATTGCCGGTGGGGGACGCATTGGGCAGCGCCTGGCCGCCATGCTGGAAAAAAATTCCATCCAGGCCAAGATCGTTGAACTGAACCACGACCGGTGCACGGCCCTGGCCGGGGCCATGAACAGGACCGTTGTGCTCAACGGCGATGCTTCGGACCAGAAATTGCTTCTGGAAGAAAATATTGCCGATGCCGACCTCATGGTGTCGGTCACCGATGATGAGGAGACCAATATCCTTGTCTCCCTGCTGGCAAAAAATCTTGGAGTGGGAGACACCATTACAAAGGTCAGCAAGTTCAGTTACTTCCCCCTGATGACGGCCATCGGTCTCCAGCGGGTGGTCAGTCCCAGGCTCTCTGCAATCAGTTCCATCCTCCAGGAGGTGAGGAAGGGGAAGATCCTTTCCGCCGTCTCCATAAGGGGGGAGGCCGCAGAGGTTATCGAGGCCGTTGCCCTGGAAACCTCCGGCATCACGGGCAAGCCCCTTAAAAAGATCTCTTTTCCCAAGGGCGCCATACTTGTCTGCATCATGAAGGAAGAGGAGATCATCATTCCCACGGGGGACAGTGTCGTGGCGCCGGGGGACAAGGTGATCATATTTGCCCGACAGGATGCCGTGAAAAAGCTGGAAAAACTCTTGACCGTTAAACTGGAGTTCTTCTAGATGCGCTGGCACTATATTGTCAATGTTGTCGGGGTCCTGGTTGTTTTTCTCGGCCTTGCCATGGTGTTTCCCGTTTTGTGCAGTCTCTGGTTCAATGATGGAAGCCTTGGGCCACTCCTCTGGTCCATGGGGATCACCCTCTTTTCCGGGCTTCTCTTTTTTTTCGGGTCAAGGCGGCCCACCATCGATTACATATCCCAGCGGGAGGGAATGGCCATCGTTGCCCTGGGCTGGACCGCCATCGGATTTTTCGGGGCGCTTCCTTTTTTTACCGGCGGGGCAACGCCCCTGTTCACCGATGCCTTTTTCGAGTCGGTGTCGGGATTTACCACCACCGGTTCTTCGGTGCTCACCAACATCCAGGGGGTCTCCAAAAGCCTGCTCTTCTGGCGCAGTTTCATCCAGTGGCTCGGGGGTATGGGGATCATCGTTCTTTCCCTTGCCATCCTTCCCTATCTTGGGGTGGGGGGGATGCAGCTGTTCAAGGCCGAGGTGCCAAGCCCTGTGCCGGACAAGCTCACCCCGAGGCTCAGTGAGTCGGCAAAGATCCTCTGGTACGTGTACGCATCCATCTCCCTTGTGGAGGTGATCTTCCTCCTTGCCGGGGGATTGGGGCTGTACGATGCCCTCTGCCATGCCTTCACCACCATGCCCACCGGCGGGTTCTCCACAAAGAACGCCTCAATAGCCCAGTTTGACAGCGCCTACATCGACTATACCATTGTCTTTTTCATGGTGATGGCCGGCATCAATTTCTCCCTTCACTACCAGCTGCTCAGGGGCAGGACCCTGATCTTCTGGCGGGATTCCGAGTGCCGGTTTTTTCTGTTTCTCCTTTTGGGCTTGACCGCGGCGGTCACCCTGAATATACACGGTGCGGTGTACGAAACCCTGGGGGAAGCTTTCCGATACGCCCTGTTCCAGGTGGTCTCCATTGTCACCACCACAGGGTATGCCACTGCTGATTATGAGCAATGGCCGGGGCTGAGTCAGGTGATTATCTTTATCTGTATGTTCATCGGTGCCTCGGCAGGTTCCACCGGTGGTGGAATGAAGTGCGTCAGGATCATGGTGGGGTTTAAATACTGCTACAGGGAGCTGTTCACCCTGGTTCACCCAAGGAGTGTGGCAACGGTAAAGGTGAACCGGAGCGTGGTACCCGAGGTCCTGCTGCGCAGTATCATGGGGTTTTTGCTTATCTATATCGGGCTCTTTGTGGTATGCAGCCTTCTGGTGGCGGCCATGGGGGTGGACATGGTCACCTCCTTTGCAGCGGTGGCCTCGTGCATCGGCAATATCGGTCCGGGGTTCGGCACTGTGGGGCCCGTGGACAATTTTGCCCACCTTCCCGGGGCCGTTAAATGGCTTCTCTCCTGGTGCATGCTGTTGGGGCGGCTGGAGCTGTACACCTTCATTATCCTCATTGTGCCGGAGTTCTGGAAAAAATAGAGGCCCTTGATCATAACACCGGCCACTGGTCCTCAAACAGCTTGATTTTTTTTAACCCGTGGCAGGGCAAAAAGCCTTATCTCCTTTGGTTCTCAATGTTTCTGACCGACCAACCGTTGCGGGTTCTTAATCGGTTATCTCAGAAAAAACTGAATCATAGAGTGATACCTTTTTTACTTGAGGGAACTGAAAGAAAATAATCTACGCATATCGTGTAGGCATTTTGTTCGTATTCAAGACGTGACAACCGGAGCATAGTGAGCTATGTGCCGGTTGTCACAACGTAGAAGACGGACAAAATGGCAAGCAGGATGCGTGGAT
>DATFJZ010000062.1:0-6058 GCA_035268945.1 Desulfobacteraceae bacterium
ACATCAATGCGGTCAAGGCGGGCTTTGAAACAATACCGGTTCGGCTGGAAAAAGCGTCAAGAAGCCTTGGCGCTTCCATGGCAGCGACCTTTTTTAGAATCTCCCTGCCCCTGGTGTGGCGCAACATGGTACTTGGGGCGGTAATGTGCACGGCCAGGGCCATAAGCGAGTTCGGTGCCGTGGTAATAGTGGCCTACCATCCCATGACAGCACCGGTGCTTATTTATGAACGTTTTACCGCCTACGGACTTAAATACTCCCAGGCCGTGGCCTTCTGGCTGATCCTCATCTCCCTTGTTCTTTTTATTTTGATGCGGCTTTTTTCCAGACAAAAGGGGGAAAGATGATCTCCCTTTCCGAGCTCTGCATTGATTTGCCTGGATTCAGCTTAAAAAATATCAACCTTGGGGTGGAAGAGAAGGATTTTTTTGTCATCATCGGTCCCACAGGGTCTGGCAAATCCTTGATCCTGGAAGCTGTTACAGGACTTATCCCCGTTAACTCCGGTTCTGTTTTCATTGAAAACACCGATGTGACGGATCTTCCCACTGAATTGAGGGGTGTCGGCATTGTATACCAGGATTTTGCCCTGTTCCCCCATCTCAATGTTCAAAAGAATAGCCTGTACGGGGTCAGGTATCATAATATACCGGAAAAGGAGATTAAAGATCGGTTTTCCCTTCTGGTGAACTGCATGGACCTCACCCGCATTCTGCTTCGGCACCCCATGACCTTGAGCGGCGGTGAAAAACAGCGGGTAGCCCTGGCCCGGGCCCTGATTTTGAATCCCAGGGTGCTGCTTCTTGACGAACCGCTGTCCGCCCTGGACCCCATGCTCCAGGATGACCTTAAACGATTGCTGAAACAGCTTCACAAGGAGCTTGGCGCCACATTTGTCATGGTTTCTCACAATTTTTCAGATGTCCTGTTCCTTGCCAACAAAGGCGCTATTATCAACAAAGGAAGAATTATACAAACAGGCACTGTTACCGATCTCTTTGAAAAACCCAGCTCCCCCTTTGCAGCAGAGTTTGTAGGCATGAAAAATGTTTTTTCCATAAAGGCGATGGCCAGTGGCGTTGTTACCATCCCGGGCAGAAAAGGAGATCTGGAACTGAAAACCGGTATAAAAGGAGAGAGTGGGGCGGCTGATGATTTCTCCTGGCTGGCCCTGCGGCCTGAGGATATTCTTTTGTCCAGAAAAGGGGGAGCCCCCAATACCTTTGAAGGAAGGGTGACTGGCCTTGTGGCAAGGGAATTTTACCATGATGTCTTTGTGGATGTGAGCGGTGTGGCCTTTGTTGTGAGATGCTCCCGCCAAAAAATTGTGAAAAAGAGCATCAAGCCGGACACCAAACTCTGTATCTCTCTGCCTGCTGCTTCCATGCACTTCTTTTAAAACCGAAAAAGCTGCTCCCTGGCAGGGAGCAGCTTTTTCGGTGGGATACGTATGCTGTTTACCGGTGAAAACAATTCGGTTCAATTGTGCCCCGGTTTTTAACCGGTCAAGGTCAATGTTTCAGTCCCGGCTATTCAATCAGAATAATCATGAAGACATAGTCGCCATCATTGATATCAACGGTGAGGTTGGCGCCCCTTGTCTCGGCGTAATGAATCCAGGCCGGCTTGTTCTCAGTGCCGCACTCCCGCTTGGGAAAAAACGATCCTGTCTTTCCATTTTTCCAGGAAAGCACCATGCAGTTGCCGCTTTTTGCCAGGGCTATTTTTTTGGCTGCGTTCTTTGCCTGCTGAAAATCAAGGTCAGGATCCTGGATGGTTTCCCTGATAATTTCATGGGCGTTGCTTCCCGGTTCTGTAAAAATCTGTACCATTATTTCCTCTCTTTGACATAGTGGTGGAGCCTGTAATACTGGGGCGATTCTATACCCTCCCGACAGCATATGCAAGGAATAGTTCAGATGGTTTCATTGATTGCAAACCGGTGCCCTGGCCCATCCCCGGGCAGGGGTTTCGCTTTGCCGGTGCCGGACAGGATAAAGACAAATGAATTCGGTGGACGGCTTGTCAAAATTCCTGGCAAATGATACTCATGAAAAGGACAAATCCCACAGCAAAAGGAGCCATCTAAGAAAGTGCTTCTGGTCTGGCCAACACCGGGAGGGATGGAAACGGAAAACCGTTGAGGCCTGGATCAACGATCGACCCGGGTGGATCTATTATTAACAAGAAATAACAAGAAAGACAGGAGATACCCTAAACATGGACAGCAGAATTCAGAGCTGGCAGCGAGTGCTTTTTAACGACAGGGCCGTTTACCTTGATCCCGACGGTCCGGACTGGATGGTGCCGAACAGGGAAGGAGACGCTCTGATGCAGGAAGTTATCAAAACCCCCTCCCGTTTTTTAAACGATGGGCAAGGCCCGCTGGACACCTCTTCCCGGCGCTTTTTAAGCGAGCTTGACAGTACGGCAAAACCAGCCGTTTATACCGGCAGAAGCAACCATTTGAACCTGGAAACGCTCAAGGAGTGCTGGTTTCACATCACCGATCAGTGCAACCTCACCTGCCGCCACTGCATGTTCTCCTGTTCGCCGAAGACCCGGACCACCATGCCGTGGCACCGTTTTTCAGCCCTGTTTGAAGAGGCCTTTACCCTGGGGTGCAGAACAATCTTTCTCACCGGCGGTGAACCGTTACTCCACAGGGATTTTGAAAAAATATGCACCCGTATTTTGTCTGCATCCCGTGACACCCGGCTGGTGATCCTCACAAACGGGCTGCTCATCAAAAAAAAGGCCCCCTTTCTCCGCTCCCTTCCCCAGGACCGGCTCCATCTCCAGGTGAGTGTGGACGGCACAAGGGAGCAGCACGACCGTATCAGGGGCCAGGGCAGTTTCGACGGGATGATCCAAAGCGTATCCCAATTGTCCGGTACCGCCGGCCAGCTCTCCTTTGCCATGGCCGTGACACCGGAAAACCTCGACCAGATGGGTTCCATTGTGGCCCTTGCCGCAGAAAACCGCATTGCCAATGTTCATTATCTCTGGATGTTTTCCAGGGGCAATGCCGCGGGGAACCCCATACCCGATACGGACCGAATCTTTGCGGCCCTCCAGGATGCCGCCACCATTGCAGACCAGGAAGGGGTTGTCATTGACAATCTCAGTGCCATGGAAAAACAGGTGTTTTCCCCCCAGGGCACCCGGCACGACCTGGGAACCGCCGGCTGGGAGTCCATTGCCATTGCCCCGGACGAATCGGTTTACCCCACACCGGCCCTGATCGGGCTCTCCAGTGCCCTCTGCGGCCACGCCTCCCAGGGAGTTGAAAGGATATGGCTAAATTCAGAGGTGCTGGAAGAGATCCGGAACCTCACCATTGCACAAGACCCTTCAAGGGCAGAAGATCCTTTGAAGTACATTGTGGGCGGTGGAGATATCGACCACAGCGTTCACCACGGCGGGGCGTTCAAGGGGTGCGACCCCTATCTGCCCCTGTACCGCAAAATAGCCCTCTACCTTATGGTCAAACGGGTGCGGCCGGATGGGGAAAAGGTGGGGTCACCGGCGGTGCTCCTCCGCATGGGGGACCGGCTGATGAGCTGTGACGATGCCCACGGAGCCGTGGCCCTGACCCACTCCAACTGCGTTTTGTCCCTGTCAACAGTGAACGCCGGCGTCCAGCACTTTTACGGGGAGGCCGCCGACACCCCCAACGCGGATATCAGCAATCCGGTGTGCTACCCCGAGGCGGAGATTTCACATGTGCCCCAGAGCGCAAGGGTCCGTGCCTACGGCTGCGGCAGTCCGGTTCTGGACGCGGGGATTTTGGAGGGCCATGCCGTTGTGGACCTGGGGTCCGGCGCCGGCATGGAGTGCTTTATCGCTGCGAGAAAAGTGGGGCCTTCGGGGGAGGTTTTCGGTATCGACATGACCGACTCCATGCTGGCCCAGGCTGAAGATGGCCTGAAAATGGTGGAAAACTCCCTTGGATACAAAAATGTGGCCTTTAAAAAATCGTTTCTCGAAAATATCCCCATAGCAGAGAGCGCCATGGATATTGTCATCTCCAACTGCGTAATCAACCTCTCCGGGGACAAGCACCAGACCTTCGGGGAAATTTTCAGGATACTCAAGCCCGGGGGAAAACTGGTGATTTCGGACATTGTCACCGACCAGGTACCAGACCCGGCCATCCTCAACGATCCTCTGCTCCGGGGGGAATGCATTGCCGGAGCCCTTGTCACCACACGGCTCATGGCGATTCTGGAGATAACGGGGTTTGAGCGAATCCGGATGGTGAAGCGTTTTTTCTACCGGGAAGTTCAGGGCCATCTCTTTTTTTCCATCACCTACGAAGCATGGAAACCAGCGACAGTGGAAAACAGCCGTCGGAAAAGAGACGTTCTCTATCCGGGTCCATTTGCCGCGGTGATCACGGACAGCGGGCAGACCCTGGTGCGGGGAGAACGGCGGTGGGTGTACTGGCCAGAAACCGATGACGATGCTCTGTTTCTACTGGACGACCGGGGAAATGTCACCAACATTGAGATGGAAAACAGCTGTGCCTGCTTTCATCCACCGGAAGCGTCCGCCCCGGCCGATGAACCCTCCTCCAGAGGACAGGAAAGCAGCGGCACCGATGAAAAATCCATGGTGGACTGCATGATGTGCGGCAGCCCCCTGCACTATTTTACGGAAAACCGCCCCATGGTCTGTGCCCAGTGCGGCCAGGAAAAACCGGCCAACGCCATGTGCCGCAACGGCCATTTCATCTGCGATGCCTGCCACAGCAAGGATGCCCTGGCGGTTGTTGCGGATCTCTGTCTCAACAGCAGGGAAACCGACATGATCTGCCTGGTCAACCAGATCCGAAAACACCCCATGATGCCCCTCCACGGACCGGAACACCACTTTATCGTGCCCGGCGCCATTGTTGCCGCCTACCGGAACCTTGGCGGCGATGCAAGCGACAACCAGATCCGTTCGGCCATTGAGCGGGGCAAAGCTGTTCCCGGCGGTTCCTGCGGCTTCTGGGGGGGATGCGGGGCAGCCCTTGGTGTGGGGATCGGATTCGGGATCATTCTGGAGAGCAACCCGATCAAGGCAGAGCCCCGGCAGGCCGTCCAGCAGCTCACCGGCAGGATAATCCAAACCCTTTCAAGGGTGAAAGCCTCCCGCTGCTGTCAGCGGGAAAGCTGGACAGCCCTGACGGTGGCATCGAAAATGTCTGAAACCCTTCTGCCCATTGCCATGCCGGTGATTGAAGACCTCGTCTGCACCCAGGCGGGCCAGAACCGGGAATGCCCGAAAAAGGCGTGTCCCTATTTCAAGCCTGCCACGATGTCCACGCCGGTGAACACGGCAAGCCTTGTTTCGTTTGATAAAGAGTGAGGGACCAGAGAATCCAAAGGAGAACAAAATGATAACCATTACATTCAATGCCTTCTCGTTTCTGCAGAAAAAACTTGCGGCAAAACATATCCCCCACTCAGAGGCGACAATGGAACTCCCCGAAGGCAACAGTGTCGCTGATCTCATCGGCCGACTGGGGCTTGCCCGGGATGAGGTGGAGGGGGTCTTTGTCAACGGCAGGATCGTCTCCTTTGATGTTATCATCCAGGACGGGGACAGGGTGGCCCTGCTGCCGCCGGGAACCCCCGGTCCCTACAGGGTGATGCTGGGCATTGTCCAGAAAAACAGGTCGTGACCACAACGCCGGTCATGGGACGGAGGATCAGGCGTCAAGGTCCACAAGGGTCCTTCCCTTTAATCTGCCGGCAAGCATGGCATCAATGGTCTCGCCCAGCTCGGCCAGGGAAATCTCCTGGTAAAGTTCAGTCAACTGTTCCGGTTTCCACTCCCTGGCCAGGCGCTTCCACACCGTTTCCCTTTCCCCCATGGGATAGTTCTGGGAATCGATGCCGATGAGGGAGATACCCCGGAGTATAAAGGGAAAAACGGTAAGGTTGAGCTTTGGGGAGGCCGCATTGCCGCAGCAGGTCACCACTCCCATGGGATGGATGGACTTGACCATGGTGTCCAGGACAGGGCCGCCCACGGTGTCGATTCCCCCGGCAAACCGATCTTTCATCAG